>JBEAPG010000049.1:0-8608 GCA_041164545.1 Bacteroidota bacterium | reverse complement strand
AAATCTTCTGAAGAAAAAGAAAACAGACAGATTGCTGCATTCAATGCTGGAGAAGGATATCGCTTAAATCACGATTCCAAAAATGCCTTGAAAATGTATGAAAAGGCAGAAAAATATGGAGTTAAAGATCCGATTATTCTATACCGTTTAGCTCAAATGCAAAAAGAGCAAGGCAATTTTGAAGATGCCATTGCCCTTTTTCAGCGCTATCAAAAAGAAGCACCTGCAGACCCAAAAACAGATGTGATGATTAAAGGTTGTGAAGCAGCGCTAAAATGGAAAGAAGAAAAAACCAGATACAAAATAGAAGAATTTAAACCTGCTAACGACAGCAAGTACGATGATTTTTCGCCTATGTGGGCTGACAGAAGGTATAAAACAATAATGTTTACCTCAGACCGAGAAGAAGGAGCAAGCAAAGAACAATACGACTGGACGGGAAGAGGCCATACAGACGTTTGGGAAATAAAACTTGAAGGTAGCCGTGGAAAAGTAAAATGGACGACTCCAGAAGTAGTAGAAGGCTTAAATACAAAATACAATGATGGTGTTGTGGCATTTAACGAGCGTATGTCCAAAATGTACGTTACACAATGCAACGGCGAATCTGGCAAAGAGGCAAATTGTAAAATCTACGAAGCAAGAAAAGTGGGTAAAGGATGGGAAATGGCACCAGAACCACTTGATTTTTGTAAAAATGATGATAGATGGAGTTACGGTCATCCTGTGCTTACCGATGGAGACAAGACAATGTATTTCGTTTCTAACAGACCAGGAGGATACGGCGACACCACGGGTGTAAATGGTGATAATGTTACCAAAGACATTTGGATGGTAACCTATGTACGTAGAGGAAGAACTTGGAGCGAACCAATAAACCTAGGCCCGAATATTAATACAGAAGGAAACGAAATGTTCCCTTATGTGCACGATGATGGAACATTATACTTCTCTTCAGATATGCACCCTGGAATGGGAGGTTTAGATATTTTTTCTGCAACAAAAACCGGTGAAGAGCCAACCGATTGGTCGGTTCCTCAAAACATGAAAAGCCCAATTAACTCGAATGGAGATGATTTCGGTATCATTATGGAGCCTACCAAGGAACACGGTTATTTTACATCTAACCGAAAAAGAGAGCAAGACGATATTTACGAATTTACAATGGAACCAATCCTATGTACTTTAAAAGGTCAGGTTACAGACTGCGATAGCGGTACAGCCATTGTAGACGCTTTAGTTCTTATCAGCAACAATATTGACAGCAATAAAATTCGTCTAAGAACAGACGAAAGAGGATACTACGAAACGCCACTTGGAATAAACACGGAGTACACCATAGAAGTTTCTAAAAGATCTGATTACTACTATGATGCAAAACCACAATATGTGTCAACGGTAGGTGTAGAAAATTCAATCGAATGCCAACACGTAAAAGACTTCTGTATGAAAAATACATGTAATGATGTATTTGTTTTACCTATTTACTATGATTTAGACAAAGCATTTATACGAGATGATGCAAAACCAATCTTGGATGACTTGATTAATACGTTAAACAAATATCCTAGAATGGCAGTGGAGCTTGGATCACATACAGATTGTAGAGCAACGTATGAGTACAACCGAGCTTTGTCTCAACGAAGAGCTGACTCCGCAATTGCATATATCATTGACAAAGGAGGTATAAATCCATTTAGATTAGAAGCAAGAGGATATGGAGAGTCTCAATTGGTAAATGGTTGCTATTGCGAAGGCGCTGAAGTTGCTCCTTGTAGCGAAGAAGAACATCAGAAAAACAGACGTACTACTGTAAAAGTAGTAAACTGTAACTTTGATGTACTTTCTGTAGGTGTAGATTATAAGCTGAGAAATGACCAAGCATTAGGCGGAAAAGGTTCGATATTTAGTCCGTATTTGTTAGAAAAACAACGCGACTACCTTATAGCAACTAAAGGAAACATTGACAGTTTCTTACGTGCTAAAGAAGTAGAAGACAGTATGCTCATTGTTAAAAAAGAGCAAGAAGAACTTATGGCTAAGTACAATATTATTCCATTGACTAAGTCAAGAGACAAATATTATGTATATGCCTACATTGGACGTAAAAAAATAAAGTTTGAATATAATGGTGAAGAGCGTAGAACATTAGTTCCACAATCGATGGTAGAAGAATTGCTTGACAACAAAACCATCACACCAGATGATTTTACACCGAGCAATGACAAAATCAAGCTTAACAACGGCATGAAGATATTCGGAACCTCATTTACACTACCGGAACTTAAAATAGAAGATAAAGTATATACCAAGGTTAAATGTAAAATGGTAGATACGAGCATCCCAATCTTAGGATTTAACATATTTGACAAAGAGTATGTAGACTTTGAGATAAAAGATGACAAAATCTGGTTATTAAAAGACGTTGAATAGCGCAAACAACTAAAACACGTTTTGAGCAGGTACGAAAAAAGAGGGGTTTCTTCGCAAAAGGAAGATGTACACAAGGCAATTTCGAATGTAGACAAGGGAATATTTCCTAATGCATTTTGTAAAATAGTAGAAGACGTTTTAGGGGGCGATAAGGCATATTGTAACATTATGCACGCCGACGGCGCTGGAACTAAATCTTCATTGGCATACATATATTGGAAAGAGACTGGAGATTTATCGGTATGGAAAGGCATAGCACAAGATGCTATCGTAATGAACCTCGATGACATTATATGCACAGGAGCATCAGGACCTTATCTATTATCCAATACGATTGGAAGAAATAAGCATTTAATCCCAGGTGAAGTTATAAAAGCGATAATCGACGGATTTGAAGAGTGCATTGCCACTCTTAGCAAGTTTGATGTAGATATAAAATTTACAGGGGGAGAGACTGCGGATGTAGGCGACTTGGTTAAAACGATAATTGTAGATAGTACGGTTACGTGTAGGCCAAAACGAAGTGAAATAAAAGAAGTAGACATACAAGATGGAGATGTCATAGTAGCATTTTCGTCATATGGACAAGCGACTTACGAAAATGAATACAATGCAGGAATGGGTTCAAATGGACTCACTTCAGGCCGACATGACTTACTTCATCATTTATATTATGAAAAGTATCCGGAATCATACGATATAAATACTGATGAAGACTATATCTATTCTGGTAAATTTAGTTTAACTGATACCTTAGAAGTTACTAATACAACGATAGGTAAAGCATTGTTATCGCCAACTCGAACTTACGCCCCGCTTTTAAATCAGTTGTTTGCAAATCAAAAATTAAACGAGAATATAAACGGTATTATTCATTGTACAGGTGGAGCGCAAACTAAAGTAATGAAGTTCTTAGATAAGCCGCTGCACATTAATAAACATACACCTTTTCCTGTGCCACCGCTTTTCAAAACGATACAAGAAACTACAGGTACATCCTTAAAAGAGATGTATGAAGTGTTCAACATGGGGCATAGGCTAGAAATTTATTGTAAACCAGCCGTAGCCAATGAGCTTATTTCCATGGCAAGTGCATATAATATTGAGACTCAAATTATTGGAAACTGTTCGTCATCAGATTCACCTCAACTTACTATTTCTGGCATCTCCTATTAAACTTTATAGGTCAAATTTCATTTTGTGCTGAAAGTCAGGCATTTAAATAGTCTTTCTATTCTGTCATTTTTTAATGACAAGCCCGTATTCTTTGATTAATTTGTATATTTGACATTCAATTTTATAAAAGAAACATGAAAAAATTATTATTACTTGTAGCTGCAGCAGCATTCATTTTTGCAGGTTGTAGCGATGGAGGTGAAACTCCTGATGGTGGTGGAACTGCTAAAGCTCCTACTACATACACTCAAAAAGCGTTATTGGAGTATTTCTCTGGTGCGTGGTGCCCGTATTGCCCAGATGGAAAAGTATACTTCGAAAACATTGAAGGTCAACATCCTAATGGTTTATTTACTTCTGTAGTTTATCACTACTCAGATCAAATGGACAATCTTTATGATGACGCTATTGACAAAAAATATTGCAAAGGATACCCTACAGGTATGATAAATAGAGTTGGTGGTACTGCTGTAAGTAGAAGTACTTGGGCAGGAACTGTAAACGACGTACTGTCTCAAACTGCCAAATGTGGTCTTGCTATTGATGCAACTGCAAAATCAGGCGATGATTTAACTATTAAAGTAAAATTAGGCGTTGGAGCAGAAGCGTTACCTGCAGGTAAATACTTTATTACAGTTCTTTTGGTAGAAGACGAAATGACTGGTTCTGGTACAGGATGGGATCAAGCTAATGGATACAATGCTACTGCTGGTCACCCATACCAAGGAAAAGGAAACCCAATCTTAGGTTACACTCACACAAACGTTAATAGAGCAGTATTAACTGCAGCATTAGGTGACGAAATTACTGCTGACCAAGTTGCTGCTGGTGCTTTGTCTGAATGGACTTTCACTCATAATGTTAAAGGTTTAGGTGAAGATTTAGACGTAGTTGCATTTGTTTATGAAACAACTACAAATCTTGCTAACCCAGCTCTTTCTTCTTCATTTATGTACAACGTACAAAGAACGAAAGTTGGAACTAACAAAGATTTTGACTAATTAAAATATTGAAAATTAATGAATGCCCTTTACCTTTGGTGAAGGGCATTTTTATTTATAGCCGTGAAAGATATAAGAGCATTATCCAGAGAAGAACTCATCCTAGCTTGCGAGCAACTAGGTGAGAAAAAATTTAGAGCCAACCAATTGTGGGAATGGCTATGGCAAAAAGGGGCAACCACCTTCGAGGAAATGACTAATCTCTCAAAGGCATTCCGAGAAAAATTATCCCAAGAATATGAAATTCGAACTATGCATATCGCCAATTCGCAACAAAGTAAGGATGGGACAATTAAATATGCATTTAGATTAAATGACGGATTTTTGGTAGAAGGAGTATTAATCCCTTCAAAAGACAGGGTAACCGCTTGCATCTCTTCGCAAGTTGGATGCAGTTTAAGTTGTAATTTTTGTGCAACCGGCTTTTTAAAAAGAGAACGAAACTTAAGAGCGGATGAAATATTTGACCAAGTAAGCTTGCTAAGAAAAGAGGCCGAAAGAGCTTACGACCTTAGCTTGAGCAACATAGTGCTTATGGGTATGGGCGAGCCATTGCTAAACTACACCAATGTAATGGAAGGCTTAAATAAAATTACTTCTCCTGATGGATTGGGTATGTCACCCCAAAGAATTACACTTTCAACTGCTGGAATTGCTAAAATGATAAAAAAATTAGGCGATGACGGCGCTCGTTTTAATTTGGCTCTATCACTTCACTCTGCCAATAATGAGAATAGGAGTAAAATAATGCCTATAAACGATAGCAATTCGTTGGAAGACCTAATTGAAGCCATCAATTACTTTTATGATAAAACTGGAACTCGCGTTACTCTGGAATATTGTGTTATAAATGATATCAATGACGATAGCATAGAAGCTGAAGAATTGGTAGCCTTTGCACGACAGATAAAATGTAAGATTAACCTAATAGAGTACAATCCAATCGATTTGGCTGAATTTAGAGCGAGTTCAATAGAAAAAGTGGAACGCTTTGCCGCTTATCTCGAAGAGAAAAAACTAATAGTGAATGTACGCAGAAGTAGAGGCAAAGATATTGATGCTGCTTGTGGCCAATTGGCAAATAAGTTAGCCTAAAAATTTTCGCATTTCAAACGGAGTTGGAATTCGGCAGGTTTCCTTTTTTCCAAACCACCTGTATCTGTTCTTCGCAATAAAATCATATACTAAATCGCGCAATATCTTAGGAAAAACAAACAACACCCTAAGAATGGGCCAAGGGTATTTTAAATATCCCGCAATTCGTAGTGCAGCAGAAGAACGAACATAAATCTTGCCTTTTTCCAAAAAAACGATGCTGTCTGGAAGTTCGCCTTCCCATTTTTCCAAAACTGACTTTCCAAATTCACTTTGAAGTGATGCAAAACGCAAGTTGTCCTTTGATTCCCAATGGATAATGAAATCAACGGATGAATTACATAAATTACAGACACCATCGAATAGTACAATTGGATATTCAAAATCTCCTTTTTTATCTTCCAATTCAAATTTTTCACCCATTACTAAAACAAATTTAGGACATCGATTATTAATTCACTGAGTTAAGATTAAATACCTTTGCAGCCATGGCTAGAATATCCATAGATTTAAATACCGGAACCATTGAAACCAATACTGCTGTAATCGGTATAGACTTAGGAACTACCAATAGCTTGATTGCCTCTATTCGAGAATCCGATAGAAGCCCTTATTGTATTACTAAAGACAATGAAAGCATAGTACCAAGTGCCATTCATTTTAATGGCAATGAAATCTTAGTTGGTAAACAGGCCATACAGAAAATGGTAGAGGCACCCCAAAACACTATTTACTCGGTAAAAAGACTAATGGGCAAGAGTTACGCCGATGTGGAGCAACATAGCCCATATTTTGGATACCAGATTATAGACGAGGAGGACAAATTAGTAAAAGTAAAAATGGGAGACAATGTATATTCTCCTATTGAATTGTCTTCGTTTATTCTCAAAGAACTGAAGCAAGTTGCTGAAAGTAAACTTGGCAAAATGGTAAACAAAGTAGTGATAACGGTACCCGCCTATTTTAATGATTCGCAGCGTCAGGCAACGCGTGATGCAGGAAAGCTAGCTGGATTAGACGTGCTTCGCATAATAAACGAACCTACTGCGGCCAGTTTAGCCTATGGTTTAGGCTTACATAATGAGGAAGGTAAAACAGTTGCCGTTTACGACTTAGGTGGAGGCACGTTCGACATCTCCATATTGTCTATTCAAAATGGAATATTTGAGGTACTTGCAACTAATGGAGATACTTTTCTAGGTGGTGATGATATAGATCGTGCCATTTTACAATTTTGGAAAAACGAGTTTCAGATTTCAGAACTTACCGATAGTAGCAACCAAAAACTGCGCTTAGCAGCGGAAGAGGCGAAAAAAAGTCTGAGCACTGATCAAAATTTTAGCAAGGAAATAACTCTTGATGAAAAAAATATAAGCTTACTTCTTTCTCGTACGCAACTAAATGAGCTTATAAAACCACTTATAGATAGAACAATGGTAAGTTGTAAAGCTGCTTTACGAGATGCTGAGTTAAATGTAAGCGACATTGACGAAGTTGTGTTAGTAGGTGGAAGCACAAGAAATCTAGCAGTTAAGCAGGCGGTCAAAACATTTTTTAATCAATCTACAATTGATGATACTATAAATCCTGACGAAGTTGTTGCACTGGGTGCTGCAATAGAAGCTGATATTCTGGCGGGCAACAGAAAGGATATGTTATTACTGGACGTCACTCCACTATCTCTTGGTATTGAGACACTTGGAGGATTGATGGATGTATTAATTCCTAGAAATTCTAAGATTCCTTGTACGTACAAAAAACAATATACCACCTCCATAGATGGACAAGTAAATTTGAAGATAAATGTATTTCAAGGTGAAAGAGAACTTGTGACAGATAATCGAAAATTAGGCGAGTTTATACTTAACGGTATACCTTCTATGCCAGCAGGTATGCCCAAAATTGAAGTTTCATTTATGCTAAATGCAGATGGGATATTGCAAGTAAGTGCAGAAGAATTAAGATCCGGTATAAAACAACAGGTTGAAATGAAGCCGCAGTATGGATTAACCGATAACGAGATAAAGCAAATGCTAAAGTCAAGCATCGATAATGCCAAAGACGATATCAAAAAACGCTCTTTGTTAGAGGCAATTACAGAGGCAAACCAACTTATTTATGCTACCGATAAATTTGTAATAGACAATAGTGATATTATCCCAGCCTCTGACATAGAATCAATAAAAGCAATGGAACTAGAATTAAAAAAGGCAATAGAACTCAACGACAAAACGTTAATTACTAGCGCCATGGAAAATCTGAATAATTTTAGCAGAAGTTTTGCGGAAATTGTAATGGATAAGAAAATTGCTGGTGCATTACAAGGTAAACAGATAGGTTGAAATGGTTATTTTACATATTGATTTTATTTCTACCCCGCTTAACATTAGGGCAAAGTGAAGAGAGTACTAATGGTAGATTAGGTATAAAAACCAGTATTCATGCTTCACTTCTTACGGGAACAGAGCTCCAAAACGAAAGACCAAAATTCGGATACACGGCAGGTGCCTTTTATCAATATGCAATCAATAATAAACTTGGCTTGCACTCAGAAATTGTGGCTAGTTTCAAAGGCTCTAATTTCAAAAATGACATTACCGATTACTCTAAAGTAGCCTTATTTTATTTAGATGTTCCGATCTTACTGAGCTATAAATCTGGAGCAGATGCAAAAAATCAACTCGCATTTGGACCCTATACTTCGTACCTTGGTTTGTCTAGTTTGTATGTTGGCAGCCAGAAGAAAGCGGAAATTAATGATTTAGATTTGAAACCTATAGATTTTGGAACAGCCCTCTACTATCACAAAATAAACAAGGTCACAATATTCCAAGTAGGAGTAAAAATTGGCTTATTGAATATAAACAATGGCCTCTACCTAGAAAACATTACTCCACCTACTG
>JBEAPG010000048.1:0-8621 GCA_041164545.1 Bacteroidota bacterium | reverse complement strand
TGGTAAAACTAGCTAAGGATGATAAGGGAATAGCGAATGCGCTCAATAATCTTGGCCTGCTGTATGTCGATTTGAAGCTATATGAAAAAGCTATATCTACACATCAACAGAGCTTAGAAATAAGAAAAAAGACGAATGACATACAAGGTGAAGCCACCTCGCTAAACAATATAGCAGCGTGCTACAAAGAATTGGAGAACACCACCCTAGCGCTGGAATTTTACCAAAAAAGTATGCAACTTTTAGAAGTTGTAGGAGATAAACAAGGGCAAGCTTCGGTGCTTAATAATCTGGGTGTGATATACCAGCAAATGGAAAAAGGAGACAGCGCCTTAAAATGTTACAATCGAAGTATAGCGCTAAAGCAAGTATTGGGAGACAGAGCCGGGATTTGCAATACTCAAAACAATATGGGCGACTTTTACCTCAATCTATCGCTATGGAATAAAGCTCAATCGTTTTGCAAGTCAGCCTTGGAAATAGCAAGAGAATTGAAACTGCTGCCCGAGCAAGAGAAGGCGTGCAATTGTCTTTATGAAGCGTATAAAGTAACAGGCAACTATAACCAATCGCTGCACTATTTGGAGCAAAAAAGTGCGCTAACGGACAGTATAAAACTAGAACAAACGGCCAAAGCTTTGCAGCAGCTGGAATTTGAGAAAGAAGTATTAGCTGACAGTATATCCAGAGCCGAAGAAAAGAGAATTGCCTTTCAAAGCATTCAAGACGAGAAAAACAAACGCACTAGAAATCGTAATATATTCATTGTAATTGGCCTTTTTCTAATCGGAGGAGCTGTGGCACTGTGGAATCAACTTCGAATTACTCGAAAATCAGAACAAGAAATAAGTAAGGAGCGAGACAAATCAGATCAACTTTTATTAAACATACTACCTCAAGAAATTGCGGTTGAACTAAAAGAAAATGGTAAAGCCCAGCCAAAAAAATATAGCCAGGCCACTATCCTATTTACTGATTTTAAAGGCTTTACTCAAGCATCATCTGCAATGGATGCAACGCATTTAGTAGGTGAATTAAACGAGTGTTTTGCTGCCTTTGACCGTATTTGCAAAACATACAATCTAGAAAAAATAAAAACGATTGGAGATGCTTATATGGCTGTTAGTGGTCTGCCTCATGTATACAAGAACGCTACTAAAAATGCAGTAATCGCTGCTCTCGAAATGGCCAAATTCATAGAAGAACGGAGACTACGAGCAGAACAAAAAGGAAATACTTCATTTGCAATGCGCGTAGGCTTGCATACTGGCGAAGTAGTAGCAGGTATAGTAGGCGAAAGTAAGTTTCAATATGATATATGGGGCGATGCAGTAAACACAGCGAGTCGTATGGAAAGCAATAGCGAAGTAGGCAGAGTAAATATTTCGGAAACCACATATTCGCTACTCAAAAATGATGCAGACTTTAATTTTACCTACCGAGGTGAAATAGATGCAAAAGGCAAGGGAAAAATGGCTATGTATTTTGTGCAAAACAGTTAAAAATGAGAGTTCCCATTACCATATTATTGAGTTTAAACTAGTACCAATAGCCAACTCATCATTAAGGTATTTTGAATTAAGCAGTAAAACAAAATACCTGCTTAAAGTACTTTTTACTACAATTAATTGCACTTAACTTTATTTGTTTTTTATATTTGAAGGACCAAATGAGTCATTCCCTTCAAAAGAAATATTTCTTATCTGAAAATAATGTGCCATTTTCCGATTATTTCCAGTTTGGTTTATCCGTAGATTGCGTTGTTTTCGGTTATCACGATGGTGAATTGCGCGTATTGCTTATAGAACGAGGAGCCGAACCGTTTGAAGGATATTGGGCACTCCCTGGCGATTTAGTAGGTCTGGATGTAAATCTATTTGACTCAGCAAACAAGGTGCTGTATGACTTAACAAGTTTGGATGATGTTTTTCTTGAACAATTTCAAGCATTTGGTGCAGTAAATAGACACCCCGCAGGCAGAGTAGCCACTGTAGGTTATTACGCCTTGGTAGAAACCGAAAAACACAATCCTATAGCGTCTGCTTGGGCAAAAAGAACTAAATGGTTTCCTGTGGATGATCTCCCAAAACTTGCTTTTGATCATAAAGAAATTTTAGAAATGGGAATTGTTACTTTGAAAAGAAGAGTGCGCTATAGACCAGTAGGTTTTGAGTTGTTACCAGAAAAATTTACGCTTGCAGACTTACAACAATTATACGAGGCTATACTAGGTTATCAATTCGACAAACCCAATTTTAGAAAAAAGATACAGAGTATGGATTTGCTTATTCCGCTAGACGAAATACAGAAAAACGTATCTCACAGACCTGCCAAGCTGTTCAAGTTTGATGAAAACAGGTATGAAGCTCTAAAAAAGGAAGGTTTTGTTTTTGATATTTAGCAAAACTAGAATTTAAGTTTTTCGTTTTTATCCCAAATACCCCAATAAGCACCCACGTCTCCTTCAGCTCCGGTTTTCCATGATTCATCAAATGATGAGAAGTAGAACATTTCTATATCCTCTTCGTCGGACCATATCTGCGCATCGATAAAGTATTTTAAGAAATTAATCCTACCCGCTATAGAACCTTCAAATCCGCCTCCTTCACTAGGCCACCCTGTTTCTGTAATGATTACGCGTTTACCTTGCGCCGCGTGCATCGCTTGATGAAACATGTCTTTCATATATATAAACGAATAATCGATGTGGCATCCTTCCCAAAACGGATAGCAATTGGTTAAAATAACATCACAAGCCGCTGTTATATTTGCTCTATGGCTAAATTCATAATAAGCATCAACATAACCCACAGGAATACCTGGTAAAGCCTCTTTTACTCTGTTTATATAGGCTATTAACTCCTCCTCCGTCATCTCCTTACGGTACATTACTTCGTTGCCTACTGCTGCAACATCTACTAGTCCTTCTTTTGCTAATTTTAGTAATCCTTCTATCTCCTCTTCATTCTTCTCCGCGTCGTCACCAAGCCACGCTCCCACAAGGGTTTTCATACCATATTCTTTAGCTATTCGTGGTATTAGTTCATTTCCCTCGATACACGAAAAAGATCTCACCCACTCCGTATGCGGTTGAATTATTTTTATTCTTCTACGTATTTGTTCTTCACCAATAACATCTCCTGGTTTTTGACCATCTTCATACACACTAAAACATAGGCCGTGCATCCCTGTTTTCATTATGTCGTGAAACATATCTACTAATTCTGCTTCTGACTTTGAAGCGGTTTGAACACCGGCAAGTGCGAGTGATCTTCCTAATCTTTTTCCCATTTAATGCTATTTTTCTATTTATGCTTCAAAATTATTAAAGTTCTTTTATTTGTGTATTCAATTAGTATTTCAGATTGCCTTTACTATCCCACAATCCCCAGTTTACTCCTACTTCTCCTTCTTCTACAATTTTCCAGACTTCGTCAAAAGAAGAGAAATGAAATACATCAACATTATTTTTTCTGGCCCAAATTTGTGTGTCTATAAAATATTTTAAAGAGTTTTCTTTAGAAGGTACAGCTTCATCTACCGTAATACCAGCAGATGGCCAACCGGTTTCAGTGATTATTACTTTTTTATTTGGAGCTGCTTTTTTCAATTCATCGTATGATTTCTTCAGGTAAAGCCCTGCATATTTAAGCGGATAACCTTCCCAGAATGGATACGAATTTGCTAAAATTACATCACAGGCCTTCATTAAATTTGGTCGCTGTAATAATTCATAGTAAACTTCTACGGTAGATACAGGAACATTTACTTTTATAGCAGATTTTACACGATTAATGTATGAAATCAATTCTTCTTCGGTGATTTCATTTCTGAAAATACTCTCATTTCCTATAGCAGCAATATCCACATACCCGGCGTTTACATTCTCGATCAGGTTTTCTATTTCCTTTTCATTCTTATCTTTATCACCATTAATCCAAGCTCCAGAAATAGTTTTCATACCCATTTCTTTCGCTATTCTAGGAATGTTTTCATGTCCTTTTGTATTGGAAAATAATCTAAGCCACTCCGTATGTGATTGCAAAATCTCTAGTCTGCTTTCAATTTGATTTTCTGATATATAATACCCGGGCTTTTGCCTGTTTTCGTAAGGACTAAAACAAATTCCTTTCATCTTGGAGTCCATAATCTCCTTGAAAAGCTTATCCAAATCATCATCATTCAATGCGTTAAAATCAAGTCCCGAAATATATTTAATTTGTTCATCAGCTATAGTTGAAAATTCTGATTTAGACCAAAGTGGATTATTAGCATAGGCATAAGGTGTTTTTTGTTTCAGCTTTTTGTTTTTAATAGCCAGTTGATCTTTTATTTCTAATACTCTATCTTCATTTAATTCATATTTCACCATTATTAAAGCAGCTAGTCCAGCAGTGAGCGACGGTATTATAATATCGAAAATGCGTAATTGATGCATTGTTTCAGGTAATTGAACGGCTTTTGCACCATCAAATCCGACATAGCTTAACACCAGTCCACCAAGTGCCAAGGCTATTGATTGCCCAATTTTTACCATCCACCAGTAAATCGCTGCAAACGTTCCTTCTCTTCTTGGTAAGCCATTTTCCAATTCGTCCAAATCACATACGTCAGCAGTCATAGACATCATCAGCGTAAACAAGCCTCCCAATCCAAAGGCCATAAATGGTATTGGAAGTAGAAGTCGAAGAGGCATAGCCATTGGAAATTTTACTACACCTATTTGAATGACTATATCTTTAAATAGAATAATTGAGTTTTCATCTACTTCAAAAAATCCCCACCACTTGAGAATATAACCAACTATAGATAATAGCGTAGAGTAAATGAAAGCTCTTCTTTTACCAAAATTATTTGCCATCCAGGTAACGATGGGTATGATTATTAATGCTGTCAGTAAAGCTGTTATGATGGAAAAAAATGGAGGTACATTTCCTGCCGCAGCATAGTCACCTTGAAACATGTAATAAACAATAATAAAGAAACTAAAGGATGCTACCATTTGAAAGCCATTGAACACTAAAAAAGTAGCTCCACATAAACGCATAAACGGAGTGTTCTTGGTCATGTTCAACATATCCCTACCTAAAATTCTGAGGTTTTTTGCTAAGCTTTTAAAGTTCAGTTCCGCCTGATTTTCAGAAGCTACGGGTGGTTCTTTTGTGAAAAGAGCCGGCAATATGCCAAAAATCAAACAAGCAAAACCGACAAAAATAGACAGGCTTCGAACACCATCGGCTTGTGAGTCAAACAAATCTTTATTGGCAATGAGCGACCAAAAAAGTGGTACAATCATCCAAGAAACTTGTCCGATTGTATTCGCCAAACCCATTAAATTATTTCTTTCTTTTGTGTCGGAAGTAAGCTCATATCCTAAACCCATCAATGGAGTAGAAAAAATGGTATTAGACAAAATAAAGAGTACCGAAAAAGTCATGAAATACCAAAAATTATAATCTGCTCCGTTTTCTTCGAACATTTGCCATTGAATGACAAATAGTATGGAACATAAAATTGATCCAATAAATATATACGGTCTTCTTCGGCCCCAACGGGTATTTGTGTTATCGGTAACAAATCCCATAATGGGGTCTGACAGCGCATCAAAAAATCGTGGAATAGCCGAAAGCAGGCCAGCCAAGGCGGGTTCTATACCGAAAGCAGTGATTAAAAAGAAAGAAAATACCCCTAATGCTCCAGGTAATAGATTATTTACTAAATGTCCCGACCCAAATGCTACTTTTTGAATAAATGGAACTGTAGAAGATGTTTTTTCTTTACTCATAAATTGGCTGATTTTTAATTGCTAAGTATTATTGTTTGAATAGCTTGTGGTTCTATATTTATGATTTGGCTACTGCCATTCAATTCTAAGTTAAAGTTTTTAAAATTCTCTCCTTCGTTGAAAACTACTACAGTTATACTTCCATCTGGATTTTTTGCTGCGGTGGCTTGTAAATCTTTGTCGCTGGTTTCTATACCTATGCGCACTGCATTAGGGCGAATGAATTTACTAAAATGACTCATAACGTAGTACAAAGGGGTAAAGTACACTTCATCAGTCTCTACGTCTGCCAGAACTGGCGCCACACACCAATTTTTAAACCAATTAGGTCCTCCTTGCTTATCCAGCACCATATTCCAATCTACCCAACCATCTACCCAATTGTTTAGGCAACCTATTATGTCTCTAGCATACCGATTGACCGGCGCATATTTTGGGTGCAAATATTTCTCTTGCTCGCTTGCCCAATCCCATCCCCAATCTGTTGCTTCTTTACTCCAATACCAATTATCGTCTTTCCATTTTGGCACTTCAGAGTCAACACATCCTTCGGTTTCTATAAGATATTTGTTTGGCGCCTTATTGTGCGCATACTGCAGAGCATCGGGAAATACTTCGTATGTACTTTCATACCAATGAATAGCTGTACCCGAATAATACTTGGACGATGCTTCGTCCTTGTACATTTCGTCTACCCATTCTTTTAACCCTGCTCTATTCTGATCGTAACCCAATATTATTTTATCTCCGTGCCCGTCTTTTTCCAATTTTGGACCAAGGTGCTCTCGTACAAAGTCTGTCATTTCCTTAGGTGAAAAATGCATACTCTCCCAGTTATTACCATTTCCATGCGGTTCGTTTACCACTGTAAAACCCCAAATATCAATACCTTCTGCCTTGTACGCATCTAAATATTTTGAATAAAAAAGCGCCCACGAATCGTAGTATTTTGGTAAAAGCTTACCCCCAACGTGATGGTTGTTATCTTTCATCCAAGGGGGAGCCGTCCAAGGTGAACTTATGATTTTAAATCCATCCTTTGACACAGCCATTGCATCTTTTATCATTGGAATAAGATCTTCTTTATCTTCATTTATGGAGAAATTTTCTAGCAAAGTGTCTCCTGCTACAGGTGCATAAAAATACTGCCCCAGCGAAAAATCGCATGAGTTCATGTGCGTACGAGTAAGCGAATATCTGGCACCGCTTTCTCCAAAATACGCTTCTATTACTTCTTCCCGCTTTGGTTTGCTAAGTCCATTTAATAGGTATGCGCTAGATTCTGTAAAAGAACCTCCAAAGCCCGTGATAGTCTGAAATCTCTGTTCAGGGAAAATACGTATGCTCGATGCAGAATCGCTTTCACTAAACGGCATCTTCTGGGTAAGTTTATCCCCACTTTTGGAAGTCTGATAAACAGTAACGTCTAATTTTTTTTGTGAATTACATGCCATTAATACCAATGATAGATTTACTATGATGAGTATGTTTTTCATTGTTTCATTTTAATTGTTTCATTGGTGGAAGTTCAACTTCATCCAATAACTTCATTAAGTCTCCATTGTAGGTTTTTTTAACGGGATTACCGTCTCTGGTTAGCCCCTTGAAGGTTTCCTTATCCACCAAATCCCAGATTGCGTACTTCGCTTCTCCATTTATTTTAAATAACCCAAAGTGGTTTTCCGAACCCGATGGATTTTGCGCATCTTTCCACTTTTCATTAAATGCTTCAAAGTAAAAGCACGAAATCCCTTCTTTATCGGTCCACCTACGAATATACTTGTAATAAAGACCTTCCTTGTACTCATCACAAGCTCTGGAGCCGTCTATTCCAAAATGACCATCACTACTACTAGCCCAACCAGTTTCTCCAATATGCACTGGTTTTGTACTATCAATGCTGTGCACGTACTTCGCCGTATTTACATATTGCTTTTTAGCATAGCGTAAAGCTCTTTTCATAGCCAACTCAACCGATTTTGTCTTAGGTAAGTGCAGTTCCGACTCCAAGCTTCCCCAAAATACAGGATGATAATGCGTGTCGTGCATTGGATAAGTATGCATAGAAACATAATCCACCGCTTTTATAAGATCTTCTAAATCTTTACAATGATACAATGAATCTCCCCCACCCCATGAGGCAAAATTATCGGAACTGGTAATCCAAACATCCTTATTCAGTTTATCCTCATTTTTCAGCTTTTGCAGATGATTTACCCATTTCAATATGATATTTGGTTGTACGAAGTAACTTGTGGCCCATTTTACCATAGCCTCGTTACCCACTGCAACTATTTTTACAATATTTGGGTATTTGTTGGCTAAGTCTACCGCTCTTTTAATTTCTGCAGTATTGGCTTTTACATTTTCGGCATTGTGATTTGGTGCTAGGTCCGTCCACGCATTTTCACAATCTATCCAAGCGCCTAGCATTACGTACATTTCAAAATTGGGGTCTTCTGCCTGCATCTCGCTTATAGCTTGCAGTAAATTGGCGGCCTGCATATATTGCGTATTGTAGGTACGCACTACCTTAATACCCATAGCAGATAGTATTTTCATATCCTCTTTTAATTGGGGTATGGTTGGCTGCTTTTCCCGTGTAATCTCACGATATCCTCCATAGCATATAGCATGATAGGATGGGTTTCCTAAGATTTCAGAAGCAGTTTTCTTTTTATTCATATGTGAAGTTGAATCCTTTTTGGTTGTATTTGTGCTGCATGAATTTAAAAAAATCAAGACAAGTATTGCAATGCGATATGTTTTAATCAGGTTTAGCACTACTTTAATATAGACTGATCTACATAAACCGTAATTTTGGTTACTTCTCCTG
>JBEAPG010000047.1:0-8683 GCA_041164545.1 Bacteroidota bacterium | reverse complement strand
TTTGATGTAAATTACATAGATACAACGGTAAATCCATGTGACAACTTTTATAGCTATGCTATTGGCAATTGGCAAAAGCTTAATCCAGTACCTGAAACAGAAAGCCGTTGGATGGCTTTTAATATTCTGTACGAACAAAACCGACAAAAACTCCTTAAAATTATAGATGACGTAGTTGCAAATAAAACAGCAACTAAAGGAAGCGATGCACAACTTATACGTGATTTTTATTTGTCAGGTATGGATAGCGTAGGCCTTGAAAAGAAGGGATTAGCTGACGTGCAAGATATTTTGAATGAGATAAAACAAGCTGAACGAAAAGAAGATATCATTCATTTGTTTGGCGAGTTGGCACCAATTGGTGTTGGTACACCGATTGGATTCTATATCGGTGCCGACGATAAAAATAGCAAAATGAACGCCGTTTATGCCAGCCAAAGTGGTTTAAGCTTACCAGATAGAGATTACTATTTAAGTTCAGATGCCAAATTTGTGGATATACGGTCTGCTTATGTAAACCATATCAATACTATGATGAAACTGGCAGGTATTTCTGAAACTCCAGGGCAGTCTATTTTGGCTTTGGAAACTAAGTTTGCGAATATTAGCTGGACGAGAACAGAGCGCAGAGATCCGAATAAATCGTATAACAAAAAGGCACTAGTAGCTTGGGATAACAGCCTAACCAATTTAGATATGGCTGCCATTTTTAAAACCAGAGGCTTCGGTAAATTTGATACGCTTATTGTTTCGCAACCTTCTTTTTACGAAGGCTTGGATATAATAGTAGCTGAAACATCGGTTGAAGATTGGAAAGCATATCTGACTTGGAAAACATTAAACTCCTTTGCAAATTTTACAACCGCAGCAATTGAAAAAGAAGATTTTGCTTTTTACTCTACCAAACTGCGAGGTACAAAAGAAATGAAGCCACGCAACGAACGCGTTTTCAATATTGTAAATAGTTCTTTGGGTGAACCGCTAGGTAAACTATTTGTAGAACAGTACTTTTCAGAAGAGAGCAAGCAATACTTAGCTACTATGATTGAAAATCTGCGCTCTGCTTACAAAGAAAGTATTGCCAATCTTACTTGGATGAGCGCTGAAACCAAAGAAAAAGCTATGAAAAAGCTAAATGCGTTCACGTACAAAGTGGGCTACCCAGACAAGTGGGAGGATTATTCTGAAATGGAAATAACACCAACCAGTTATGTGAAAAATGTTATTGCAGCGCGTAAGTTTGGATACCAGGAAATGTTAGATAAACTGGGCAAGCCTGTAGATAAAACGGAGTGGGGAATGACGCCTCAAACCGTAAACGCATACTACAATTCAAGCAACAATGAAATTGTATTTCCTGCCGGAATACTGCAACCACCTTTTTTTCATAAGGACTTTGATGATGCCATAAACTATGGTGGAATAGGGGCTGTAATTGGTCACGAATTTTCGCACGGTTTTGACGATCAAGGAAGCAAGTTTGATTGGGATGGAAATTTAAATGATTGGTGGACTGCGGAAGACAGAGCCAAGTTTGAAGCACTAGCGGCTGAACTTGGAAGCCAATATAATACCTACTCACCCGTGGCTGGTATGCATGTAGATGGCGCCATGACAATGGGAGAAAATATTGCAGATTTAGGTGGTGTAACTTTAGCTTACGCTGCGCTGCAAAAGAAGTATGCAGGTGAAACGCCAGATGCTATTGACGGATTTACGTGGCAGCAAAGATTCTTTTTGGGTTGGGCCAATGTATGGAAAGGGAATATCAAAGAGGAAGAATTGATAAATAGGTTAAAATCGGACGTACACTCTCCAGCTGAGTTCAGGGTAATTGGTCCGTTGGTAAACTTCACTCCTTATTACGAAGCGTTTGGTGCTTGCGATAGCGGTATGATGTATAAGCCAGATTCCGCAAGAATTAGAATTTGGTAAGATATTGAGTAACAGGACATGAAGAGGGTTATTTTTCACCCTCTTTTTTTTATCTCATTTATTGGTGTCTTCACTACTAGTAAATAGTCTTTAAACCAAAATAAAAGCTTTTGTGAATGGTAGATGAACGAATATTGTTTTGTGATGATTTCCCTTTTTCTTTGTTAAAGTATATATTGGTCTAATTTCTATTCATCTATGCTACGAGAAATCCTCATATCAAGCAGTATTTATAAAAATATAATGCAACTAAAACTTTTGTGCTTGGCTATTTTGCTCACCTGTACATCGGTAAATGCACAACAAATTGAATTGGTATTTCCAGAAACGATTGCGGGTAAATATGGCAGGCCAACGAGTATTAATATGCCGCATTGTAAAAAAGTGATTTTATACAATAGCACAGATAATAAGTTGATAATGTGGGATGTAATACAGAATCGTCAGGCATATAGTCTTACCTTTTCGTCTGAAATTAGGCAAGTGGTAGGTCATTCTGCAAAAGCTATTTTTTCTGTTTGTCTGAATAACCGCATTGAAGTGTATAATGCAAATAATGGATTACTGCTATTTGGTACCGAAGGTTCTAATTATGTGATAAACGGTGGAAGCTTATTTCTAAATCAGAGCTTTTTGTACACAAAAAATGATTCCATCATCGCTCGGTCGCTTATCGACTTCAATATATTACAGACCTGGAAACAAAAAGATGGACATGAATTTTTGAATGTGAGTTTTCTGCCTCCCAACTATCTGATTGCAAACCACGAAAATGGAACAAGTATATACATGGATGAGGAATGGAAGACTGAATTGAGCAATGCCATTATTTACGCCGATCAGTACATAGGCTTGGATGAAGGGATTGTTGTTGCCAATAACTCAGAAATCAAATTTTATGATTCCAAGACCTTTCGAATCGATTACAGTAAGTCGCTTGGAGGCATTAAACCGCATTATTTAAAAGATGGTAAAATGCTTTTGGAAGAAGGTCAAGAAGCAATCATTACGGACCTTGCCACCAATAAGCGTATAAAAAAGTTAGCCTTAGAAGTAGATAAAGTATATGAAACCTGCTTGTCTGGTGACAGCAATCGGATTGCATTTTTAGGTAGAAAGGATGGGGAAATGTATTTGCAACTTGTTGATTTAAAAACATTTAAAACAATACCGCTTGATGTAAATGCAATTTCTGATAATGCGTCGGCAATTAACGGACTGTTTAGTGCAGATGGTAAATATGTTTATCAGATTTTAGACAACGGGGTTATTACAAATGAAGTAGTTACTGGCAAGAAAGTAGGAGAATTTTTACTAGAACCACCTTATGAAGTAGCTGTTGCACCATCATTTAAGCCGACGCTAATTGCCAATAAATATTTGTTACTTGTGGTACAACATTCATCAAAATATACGGATCGCTTGGTATTTATTGATCTTTTAAACTCAAAATCTTTGTGGCACCTTGATCTCCCCAATGAGATGTACACCTTAGAATTCCATAAGGAAAAAGAGGAACTGTATTTGACTTATGATTCATATAAAAATGAAGAAAGTCGCAATTTTTTTAGCGTTTTTGAATTAAGGACAAGCAATGAAAAAGCTAAGTTTAGCTATGACGGCTTTCAGAAAAAAACAGTCTTTTTCCAAGATGAAAAGTGGCTAACAATAGCCGACACGCTGGTGGTGGAAGAAGGATTTAATTTTTTACAATATCAAAAACTGACGTGGTACACGTCACAAGGCGAGGTAATAAAAACCGAACTAATAAAACTTGGAGGAAATAGCCTTTGGTCGGCTCAATTGAAAAACAATCTTTTGTATTGCACAGATACTGAGGCTATTTATCTCATTGAAGTAGGTACTGAAACAGTGGTGAAAAGTAGTTGGCCGCTTGGTGCTACTTTTAAAATTGACCGCGTTTTTGAGAATAACCTTGCTTTGATTGAGGATACGGAGAAGGACAAATTTGACAGAAGTATAATTAACTTAACTACTGATTTACGAGAGAAAGATCTTAATCTAGTATTTCATGATTTCAATTCAGATGTGTACTACCTGCAGAACAAAGACTTTGAATTAATAGAACTAAGCGAATATGGCACGAAATGGAGTGATATAAATCTTGGATTTGAATTACTAAATGCAGAGAAGTTAAATGAATATTTTATCGGATTTCATAGTGCAGATAGCACTTATTTATACCATACAAAAAAGCACAGCATAACCCATGCAATGCTCAAAAGGTATGGAAATACCAAAGCTATTTCCATGGAAGGAATGTTAGTTTATGACTTTGACAGACTTGAGTACGTTGAAAATGGATATGAATTTGTACAGCTTCAGCAATCCAGTAACAATTTGCGTGAGTGGAAGGATATTCAATTCAACGAAAAAGGCAATCTTATCTATTTTTTAAATGATAATTTAGAATTAGAGTATTGGGATATTGACAAAAACCAATACGGAAGTACTCCCCTTTTTGCAAGTAGTTACGAGGTTCTTCAACCTTATTACACCATTATAAATGCGGATTATATAATGGCAGGTGATGAAGGTAATGTGCAAGTTGTTACTTTCTGCAAACCTTCTACCAAAACTGTTTATTCAGCTTTTGGAGCTATGGACCCTATTGAAGATTTTGAAATTACAAAAAATGGAGATTTTATGTTTTTGAAAACTAAAGAAGGTCTTCGAATTTTTGATTTAAGTCTAGCCGATAATGACCACACGATAGCTGCGTGCTCTTACAAAATCATTGACCAGAATTTAATGGTTTATGATGATTGTGAAAAAGTAGTTGCATATGATTTTCGAGCAGATTTTGAGCAATGGAGTGTGCCCATATCACACGATGATTATCGAACTTATTTTGGTGGAGTTCAGAATGACGATTTGATTTTATTGAACGGTACACAACTTCAACTGTTATCCATAGAGAATGGAGCCCTAACTTCATCTTTTGATCTGAAAGAGAAGACAAGCGTTGTGCTAGGTAAGCCAATTATCTTTCTAGATTCATTTTTCTTTGTGAATGTAGGCAGTGATTTTAAGCCAAAACTTAGAAAGTTTGAATTGCAAAGAAATAAGATAGCTGAACTAAAAGTGAAGGACAAGGATTTTGCCTTCGCAGAGGCTATAATCGCAAAATTTGAATTAACGGATAAGCACGCGTGGGCTTATCAAGAGGATATTATCGTTTATTATGACTTTATTACCACTGAAATGAGAATTGCATCGATTAGTACTGGCAAAGAGCTTTTTTTTGATAGCATACAATTCCTAAATTATCAACTATCCATAGCCATACAAGACAAGGATAGCAGCGTGCTAGTTTCTAATCAGTCAGGTCAGGTTTTTTGGATTAATTACTCGGCTACAAAGAGCGAGGTAAAGGCCTTAAACCTGAACGCCAATAAGTTTTTATTGGCCAATCGGCATCTATTTGCCTACGATTTTGGTAAAAAAATAGATGTTTATAACCTACATAAAGGAGAATTACTTTATTCCGTGCTTCCCTTACAAAATTCAAACTACATCATAAACACTCCTTCTGGGTTTTATAAGGCTACCAAAGATGGAGCAAGAAATATGCAGTTTTCCGTTAATAAGAAATTATATGCTTTTGACCAATTAGATGCTACATTTAATCGTCCTGATAAAGTATTGCAAGTCTTTCAACACGCTGATGAAGAAGTGGTTGCAGCGTATGCAGGTGCGTATCAAAAACGAAAAGGAAGATTGACCAGCAACGTAGAAATTGATGCTATTTCGGAGGTTTATATTGAAATAACCGATAAAAATAAGCTTGAAACGCTGAATGAAGCAGATGTAGTACCTCTGGAGGTTATCGTAAAAGGAAATTTAAAGAATGTGGCAAGTATTAGGGTTTCAGTGAATGATAACAGTGAATTATATCCATTTATTAACCCGGGAGGTACGACACTTGGAGAAGTCAAGCAGTCGATTGAAGTTGAGTTGGGTAATGGTATGAATAACATTGAAGTTACCTGCATTAGTTCATCTGGTTCGATGAGTTTAAAAGACCAAGTTTCTGTAAATATCCAAAATGACACTAGAAAGCCAAATATTTACTTTTTTGGAATGGGTGTTTCAGATTATAAACAAGTTAATTATAACTTAAAATATGCAGCAAAAGATATTAGAGATCTATCTGAAACGCTAAAAATTAGGTATCCAGACATTTACATTGATACTTTGATAAATAAAGATGCCACCTTAGAGCGTTTTAGGCAATGGGAGACCAAGCTACAAAACTTGAGTGTAGATGATATTGTATTTTTCTCTTTTTGCGGTCATGGAGTATTGGATGATGAGTTGAATTGGTTTTTTGCTACACATGCAATGGATTTTAGCAATCCAAAAGAATCTGGCCTTAGTTTCGAAAATGTAATGGCTATGGTAAGCCAAGTTAAGGCGAGAAAAAAACTAGTCACCTTAGACGCGTGCCATAGTGGCGAGGTGGATATAGATGGATTAGCGATGAAGCAACTTACAAAGAGTAACGTTGTCAAGCCATATGCACGAGGTGTTGAAATAATGGATGAAACAAAAAAGAAGTACGATAGCTTTACATTAATGAAGGAATTATTTTCTGACTTAGAGTCTCGAAGTGGTACCATTGTAATTTCTGCTTCTGGTGGAATGGAATACGCCATGGAAACTGAAAAATATCAAAATGGTGTGTTTACTTACAGTCTAATCGAATCCTTAGAAAATAATGTTTGGAATACCCTGCCAATCTCACAATTGCAAAAAACGGTAATTGATAAGGTGAGTGAAAGAACACTTGGCCTCCAAAAACCAACTGTAAGACTTGGTACATTAAACTATGACTGGATAGTGTGGTGATACGAAAGCCATACCTAGGTTTATAGCCCGAATGCTTATTTATTTTTGTGCATGGTATCAATGGCTTGGTTAAATTTAGCTAATGGTGGTGTGCCCGTCCATTTCTCCATATTAATCAACTCCACTTTTATGTCTAAGTGTTTAGCGTGAATCATATAATCTTCAATTATTTCAAGCACGTCAGGATGCATAGAAATGGTTCTGCTACCATCAATAGTAACATAAGAACCAGCAGGCACTTTATTTAGCGTATCTTGTACACTCGCTTTGTGTATAAAGGTGACATCTTCAGCCAATGTAAATTTGAAGATGTTGTTGGTTTTATCTGTGTCGATGTCAACCAAATACGGTTTCTTGAAATTGAGGTAAAGTATTTCGAAAATGGCTACAGCAAGGCCGATAGCAACGCCCCAAAGCAAATCTTTGAAAACGATAAATAGTATTGTGATAATAAATGGCAAGAACTGATTTAGCCCTTGTTTCCACATTGATTTAAATAGGCTTGGTTTTGCTAATTTGTATCCTACCATGAGTAAGATAGCAGCTAAACTGGCACGTGGAATTAAGTTGAGAACTTGGGGTAACAAGGCGACAAAAAGTAAAATAAGCAAGCCGTGTATTATGGCGGCTAATTTGGTGCGTCCACCGCTTTGAATATTTGCCGAACTCCGCACGATTACTTGGGTGATGGGTAAGCCGCCAATTAATCCTGATAACATATTTCCTATACCTTGAGCTTTTAGCTCCAAATTGGTTGGTGTTACTCTTTTTTGTGGATCTAATTTATCTGTTGCTTCTACACAAAGAAGCGTTTCCAAACTAGCTACTATGGCTATAACAAAAGCTGTCTTCCATACTAAAGGGTTTGCTATAGCACTAAAATTAGGTAAACTAAATAGATTGATAAAGTTAGAAGTACTTTCGGCAATGGGCACATTTACCAAGTGTTCAGGAATCATTTCAAAAGCAGTTCCTAAAAATGCAAAGACCATTGCAATGCCTGCTAAAATGGCCATTAGTGGACCTTGAATGAGTTGAGAAAACTTGAATTGTTTTATGAATTTTTGCTCCCATATAATAAGTACGACTAAGCCAATTATTGCGATTATAGCTGCCCCGAAATCTGGATTACCAAAGGCATTTACAATTTCACTAAAGGTGTTTTCTCCATCTATTTGAAAAAAATCCATATCACCTTCTATGTCTTTGTCATATCCCACAGCATGTGGTATTTCTTTTAGAAAAATGGTAATACCTATACCGGCTAACATTCCTTTTATTACGGAAGACGGGAAATAGTAACCAATGATACCTCCGTTTAAGAAACCTAGAACAAGCTGAATAAATCCTGCAATTACAACTGCTAAAAAAAACATTTGCAGGGCTTCAGCGGTAATCTGAATGGCATCTAAATTCTGGTCTACCTCTTGCCTAAAGCTGTTAATTGCTTCAAATACTATAACTGCTAGGCCAGCAGCCGGTCCACTTACTCCAAGTTGAGAGCCACTTAAGGTCCCAACCACTATTCCTCCTATAATACCTGCTATTAAGCCAGAAAATGCAGGAACACCGCTTACCGCTGCTATACCTAAGCACAGGGGAACTGCTACTAAAAATACAACTATACCGGCAGGAAAATCAGCTTTGAAATTTGAAAATAATTTATTCACGTTTAAATGTTTTGTTTTAAAAAATATGCTCTACTAAAATGTGGGAATGAAATTTTACAAAGTAGCTCTTTCGGGAGGGGGGGTGTATAAATCTGTAAATTGCCTTCTACTTAAAGAAACAGCTAAATTAAGTAGCGGCTTAGCGTTTAGGATTTGAACAACGTATTGATTGCCCAACTCATCCAAAGTTACTTCGTCATCTACTT
>JBEAPG010000046.1:0-8868 GCA_041164545.1 Bacteroidota bacterium | reverse complement strand
AGAGAATACATTAACCGAGTTAAAAAACGTGAAATACATGATCCTGTTCTTAACTTCCAAATTTCCAATGATTTTCAACCATCCAAAATTTTAAAAGGTTATTTAGAAGGGGATTCATCATCGCAATACTATGCCGTGCTATTAAAGTGGGATAACATTTGTTACGAAAAAGACAATAAATCAGCTGCCACAATAAAAAAAGTAGTAAGACTAGGCTTGGTTCAATGGCAAATGCGTCCGTATAAAAACTTAGATGATTTGATGCAACAAGCTGAGTTCTTTGTAGATGCAGTATCTGGTTACAGGTGCGATTTTGCCCTATTTCCTTAGTTTTTTAATGCCCCGCTTATGGCCGAGTTTAATCATCTTACAGAGTCTGAAGCACTTCGAGAATTAGCAAAGCATACGGGCGAAATAAAGCAACGCTTTTCAAATCTATCAATTTCATACAACATCAACATTATTACAGGCAGTGTGCCACAATTGCTTGATAATCATTTATTTAATGTTGGTTTTTTATGCAGAAGAGATGGAACAGTAGAGCAATATGAAAAGCTGCATGTAACGCCAGATGAAGCTAAGGTATGGGGCATGCAAGGCGGTAGAGAAATTAAAGCCATTGATACCGATTGTGGGAAAATTGGTGTATTAATTTGTTACGACAGTGAATTCCCCGAACTAAGTAGATTATTGGCAGATGAAGGTATGGACATTCTTTTTGTTCCATTTTTAACAGACACGCAAAATGGATATTCTCGAGTTAGAAACTGCTCACAAGCTCGGGCTATTGAAAACGAATGCTATGTTGCCATTGCTGGAAGCGTTGGAAATTTACCTAAAGTGCATAATATGGATATTCAATATGCACAATCTATGGTATTTACGCCTTGCGATTTCGCTTTCCCAGCCAATGGAATAAAGGCGGAAGCAACTCCCAATACCGAAATGATATTGATAGCGGACGTGGACATAGACTTGCTACGAGAGTTACATAAGTTTGGTAGCGTGCGCAACCTACGTGATAGAAGAAAAGATTTATTTGAATTGATTAAGAAGTAATTTCATCATTTCTTGGGCAGCGACTTGTCCTTTTATCTTTATTTCTGCAGGTGGTGTATTATCTCCTATTTCAAAAACCAATGACTCAGCTTGTTGGGTAAAAAAGAAATAAGTCATTGAGTTTATACGTACTTCATCTTTGGGTCTTGCTTGCACATTAGGTTGATAATTAGGGATTTGTTGCTTCATATTGGTGATAAGTGCTGGAATAAGTCCCGGCGCATTACCCTTAAAACTAGGGTCTAAAGTGTAAAAAATATCTTCCCAGGTAGAGTGAAAATCAAGCATAGCTACAATCTTCTTGTTTTCTGAAACAAGACTTTGTGCATAGTTGGTTATGACTTGAGTTTCTTTTTGATTCATTGCACCCCAGTCTCTGTTCATATCCACACCACCAGACGTGTGCCGCCAATGGCCCGCTGCTACGCCATCCGGATTTGCTAACGGAATCACTACCAACTTAAAGATTTTTCTAAACTCATTAGCAAGATCAAAATTGGTATTAATTTCTTCTACGAACGCTTGCATCGCTTTGTAACCTGTCACTTCTGGTGGGTGCTGGCGGCACAAAACGACTATGGATTTAGTTGCGTTTTTGTTGCCTATTTCTAAAGCGTATATCGGTCTTTGCTGCTCAGAAGTTCCAATTTCTATCTGCTCCATTTCATTTGCTTGCATAAGCTCATTCATCCAATCCAACACTGATTCTTGGGTTACTACTTCCTGCGCGGCTACCCAAAGTGTGTCGCTACTTATTTCCAGATCTAGCGTAACATCATTGGGTTGATTCCACGGATTGTTTACATTGTCTATACTTCCCAAATGGTATTTTTCTTTATCTATCGGCTTAAAATCAACTCCATTCGAGCTCACTTTGGGGTAATAGCGATGTCGGTATCCATCCGCATATTTTAGTTGTAAAGTCATAGTAGCGGGTGTGTCGCTATATAGCTTAAATGCATACCACTGACTTTCGTTTATGGGCACATTTTCTGGAGATACAGTCACACGGATAGTATCTGCAATTCGTTCTACCTTACTCATTCGCGCACCATCAAAATCATTGGAAATAAATACGCCATTGCCTACGCTAAAAATCCCCTTCTCTTGAACAGATATAGGCACAGACACAGTGCTCACCTCTGCCATTTTTCCATCACCAACCCAATGTTTGGGCTTACAACCAATTAGAAAAACAAAACCAAAAATAAGGATAAAGGCAATAACAAAAGTGCGGTTCATTTTATATTTGTCTCGAACAACAAAGCTAAACAGAAATTACGCTTTGTTCGGCTCTACCAGAATTACCTTCTCTTTTTCTACTCTTACAGCACCTGGATTGGCTTTTTTGGGTTTACGTACAAATTTGCGTTCAGTATAAATTACGGCAGCAAGCGTGTCCGTTTTTGATTTGCTGTGAAATGCGGCTATTTCCGCCACACGTTCTATTACAGACATCGGAACAGCTTTTTTACTGGGGTTGCGAATAATAACGTGGCTGCCCGATGTATCCTTGGCGTGTAGCCAAATGTCATTTTTTGCGGCAAATTGACGAATTAATTCGTCGTTATCTTTTGCCCCCTTCCCTATTCTGACTTCATAACCAAGTACTTCCACCTGCTTGTATGGAAGTCGCATTTCTGTTTTGTTGGTGTTTTGCTCAGCTTTCTTTTTTAGAGATTTAAAATCGTTTAATTGGATTAGGGCCTCTAACTCCGACTTTTTGCGTTGTAAAGCTTTTTCTGTTTCAGCTCTGTTTTGAAGTAAAAACTCCAATTGCTTACCTTCATTTTTCGCTTTTTTGTAGTATCTCTCGGCATTTGCCTGTGGACTTAAGTCTGATTTTAGACGGATAACTAGCTTTTGTTCTCCATCAAAACTCAATAGCTCTACATTTTTACTACCTTGCTCAATGGTATAGAGATTTGCCATAAGCAGGTCGGCCATTTCCTTGTAGCTTTCTGCTTTCGCTATGGACTTTTCACGTACCTTTAACGAGGCTAACTTTTGCTCCAACATTTTCACCTCTTTTTCTGCAGCACTTATTAGGCTCGCCTTCGTCCGTTTAAATGTTTGATGAGCAATGTACAAACTTGCAAACTGGTCAAAGGCCTGCATTATGCTTGAAAACAATGAAATAGTGCTCTCGTTTTGATAATAGGACAAAGAATAGTGTACTTCTGATTTGTTGATATGCAAATCGTTTTGCAATGCTTTTGCGCGAATCGATTCTAACGCTTGAATCTGATTTTCGAGTGAATTATCCTCGGCCAGTAAATCTGCAAATGTTTCCCGTTGGTGGTTATCTAGAAACCTAAGATCCTTAAAAATAGCATCTTCCGATGTGCGAGACTCTAAGATGGATCTGCTGGATTTTAGTTCTAAACGATTGAACGCAAAGTCTTTGGTTTTAACTGGAAACTTGCCAGCAATGTCTCTGCCCTGAAATTGGATGATTTGACTGAAACGGCCAAAAAGTAGAAAGCCAAGCTCATTTTCATTAGTAAACTTAATCCTAAAAATACGATCGAATGGATGAATAATCACTGAGGAAACTTTTTGCCCCACCAAGTTCATAAAAATAGGTTGTCTATTTTTTTTCTGTAGCTTATCGCTCACGGGAAACTGAAAATAGGCCTGTCCATCAAAGAAAATCACCTTGATTACCAAGTGCTCAAAGCAAAGAAATAGTTCAAACTTACCTGTGGTAAATGCGTTTACTAAGCGTTTATTCAGAATGGAATTAGCCCCATCTTTTAGCTCTAAGGCTAGTCGTTCTATATTGAATGCGTTGAGCATTTTAAGTATAACGTTAAAATAAAGTCTCCACCTTGGCTTATAATTAAGTCAAAGTCTTGATAGAACTACTTACGAAAAACAATCCCATTGTACATTTGACCTTAGATCTCAATCAATACTCACCGTAAACATCGGTAAGGCACTCACACCCGGTTGGGGTAATCAATATGGTATGCTCAAACTGGGCTGATAATTTGTAGTCGCGTGTTCTTGCAGTCCAACCGTCAGATTTATCAACGATCACTTCCGGAACCCCTTCATTTATCATCGGTTCAATTGTAAAAATCATTCCCGGTTTCATTCGTTTGCCGGTATTTTTTTCGCCTACGTGGCTTACTTCTGGCTCTTCGTGAAAACGCAAACCCACACCGTGGCCACAAAACTGATAAACTACTCCATAACCTTTACCTACCGCATATCGCTCAATTTCGTAGCCAATATTTCCAAATCTATTGCCCGGACGACATTCCTTTACTCCTATTTTTAGGCATTCTTTGGTTACGTCTATTAAATCTTGCGCATTTTTAGAAATTTCGCCTACAGCGTACATTTTGCACGTATCACCGAAATATCCGTTTAGAATAGTAGTAACATCTATATTTAAAATATCACCATCTTTTAGGGTATACTGATTGGGAACACCGTGGCAAATCACCTCGTTTGGGCTGGCACAAATCGCACCGCTAAATGGAGGTGCTCCGTGGCCTTTGTATCCTAAGGTTGCTGACTTGGCTCCGTGATCTAGAATGAACTCGAGGGCCTTATCATTTATATATTTGGTAGTGTTTCCAGCTACAACATATTGTTCTAAATACTTTAAAACCTTTGCTGCCAATTGCGAGCTTTTTCGAATTCCTTCAATTTGCTCTGGTGTCTTTATTCTTATCGCCATTGGGGCCGCAAAAGTAATATACCCTTTTCTTTATTTAGGTATGAAATGCACATCAACTTTGTTTGTATATTTGACCAATGCGTATTCTAGTCTGTGCACTCCTGTTTCCTATATTATTTGCTTGCAACTCGCGCAGAGTTGTACAAACCGAAATACCAATTAATAAAGCAGAATTAGATTCTTTGTATATCGCCATTATGATAGACTCATTACAACAAGAGTATTTTGATGAAATGAATGAGGGCGTTCCCGAGGAAGAACAAACCAATTTTGGCGGTTGGTATAGTGGTAGCGTAAAATACAGTGCAGATAGTTTATTACTTATCTATAGTTTTATAGGTGAAGGATGTGGTGCATACTGTTCTCCAATTTACACCAGTTATATAATGTACGATTCTTTAGAATTGGAAGAATGGTTTTTGCCTGTAGATTCCATCTTAAAATTGGATGAAAATAACTACTTGATATTATGTAAAGGTGCTACCCGTTTGAGAGGGGTTGAATTTGAGGAGACGGAACAAGCGCACCAAGTCACTATAAATCAGCAAATTGAATCTAAAAACATAGCAAATGTTGGTTTGAGTTCTTTTATTCAAAATACTGCAGGCTCAAAGCAATTTATAGATACAGAAAAACCAGTAACGCTTCTAGATTATTATACAGATGACCAAACGTTGTATGCGGTAGACTACTCTTATGATGAAGGCAGTTATTCCGACTCTCTAGCTTGCTTCAGAACCATTAATAAATATGTTTATACCGAAGGGCGTTTTGTACAACAGTTTGTAGACAACACTTCCGAAACCAGAAAAATTACAGACTAAATGGCATACGATACTTACTTGGTAGAGCGAATTTCTAACTTGTTTAAAGAACGTAAACTTGAGGTACGCATAATGAAAATGATGGGCGGACTATGTTATATGCTCGATGAAAAGATGTGTTGCGGTGTGTTAAAAAACCAGCTTATGGCAAGAGTAAGTCCTGATTTGTATGAAGAGCTTTTACAAAAACCAGGTTGCAATGAAATGAATTTCACTGGGCGACCAATGAAAGGATATGTATTTGTAAATGAAGATGCCATTGATAAAGATGCAGATTTAGCGTATTGGATAGACCTCTGCATCGAATTTAATCCATTGGCCAAAAGCAGTAAAAAGAAAAAATAAACACCCATGAATATTAAACAAATCACAATTTTAGGTAGTGTTGCATTGGCAGCAATTATTGGTACAATGTTGTTCTCTTCTTTTACAAGTAGTAAAAGTGCAGTAACCGAGTACAAAACCATTACAACTATAGAATCCCTCATTCCAATGGGATTAGGTCGTTCACGCATGCTTATTTCAGATAAAGACGGAACCACAGAAAAAGACATGCAAAACTTCTTTTCAGGTGTGGGCATAAACTTTAAGAATATTGGAACTAATTCAGAGTTGATTAATCAGACATTAAATTATTACGCAGAAGAAGGTTGGGAATTAGAATCAACTTCTACCGGAGTTCAAGGCTCAAACGAAAATGCGCAAGGTCTTTTTATTACACGTTACTTTTTAGTAAAAGAGGCAGATTAATCTACATTTTTCTATCTGCTAAAAAAGGAAGTTTTGTTCTAGTATCTGCTATGGTTTGTTTGCTAATTTGTAGATGTTGAACTTCTTCTTTATGACTGTGTAATAGTCGTTCGCCATTTGGCGCATAAGCACTGCTATGCCCAGGATAGAAATGTCCGTCATGCTCTCCTATGCGATTGCAAGCTACTGTAAAACATTGATTTTCAATAGATCTCGCGTGTAACAGCGCATCCCAATGTCCTATACGTTGGCTAGGCCAGTTGGCAACTACAAGCAGTACATCAAATTCTGAATCATTAAAACTAACATATGGAAAGCGCAAATCGTAGCAAATAATGGGGCGGATTTTAAATCCATTTAGCACCATATCCACTTTGGTATTTCCAGCGGATAAAAAAGCATTCTCTTTACCCATTGTAAAAAGATGGACTTTGTCATAAAAACCAACTACTTCACCATTCTTCACCATCAAAAAACGATTGGTATAAAGTCCATTTTCTTCGCATAAAAAACTGCCGCAAATAGCGGTATTAAAGTGCAGCGAAGCGTCTTGCAACCAGTGAATTGTTTCCCCATCCATCGTTTCGGCAATGCTCTTGTCATCTACACAAAACCCGGTTTGAAACATTTCTGGCAGTACAACTAAATCTGTAGAAATACCTTTCAGTTTATCATTTAGGTAAGTAAAATTACGTTCTTTGTTGCACCAGGCAATGTTATATTGTAGAATACTTATTTTTAGCTCGTCCATCGGAAACAAAGTTATCAAAATAGCTAAGCCTTAACACATAAAAGCAATGAAAAAATTAATCGCCTTATTCTGCTTCCTTCCTACTTTTATCCAAGCACAAAACTCGCTGCTTTTCGAAATAAGTAAAAAAGGAGTTAAGCAAAAAAGCTACCTATTTGGTACCATTCATATGCAAGATGAGCAAGCCTACGCCTTTAACGACAGCGTATTTTGGGCCATTGATCAATGTAAAAATGCTGCATTCGAACTAGATTTTACCCAAATAAAAATAAAGGAGTACACTGAGCTACTAAATAACATAAGAAAAGATGAATTCAAAGACAATGCATCTAACTACCTCATTGAAGAATTCGTGCCTAAGTTAATGGCTAATTTTACAGCTGAAGAGTTAGCAAATATGATAACTCAAAAAATTTTTCCGACATATATGGATTTTGTAGCGAACAAATTCAAAGGAGAAAAAAGACAGTTTATAATTGATCAGTATCTACAAGCCTATGCATTTCAAAAAAACAAAGAAGTAATCGGAATTGAGACCTATGAAGAGCAATTGAATGCAATATTAGGAGACATTTATAAAATGGATTTTGCTGCAATTGGAGATTACATAATTACCAATCTTAAAGATGAAAATTTGAATTTTAACTTGATTAAGTCCTTGTCTGGTACTGAAGAAATGGCATCCTTCTATTCACAATTTCAACTAGACAACCTATGCAATTATATAAATAGCTATGAATCAAGCACATCGACAATAGGTAGTACAATGTACAAACGAATATTTTACGATAGAAATACTACAATGTTTGAAAGAACCAAGGAGGCCGTAAAAAAGGAAGGTATTTTTATTGCTGTTGGTGCAGGACATTTGTGCGGATCCAGTGGTTTAATTGCACAGTATGAAAAAGAAGGCTATACTGTAAGACCAATAAACATCGCAACTCCATATAGAAGAAGTATAGAATGGGAAGAATTTAAACTAGAAAACTATTCGGTTGACTTGCCAGTAGGTGCTTCAATAAATGAAAAAACTTCCTATTACGATTACGCAACTTTTGACTATCAAAGTCAAAGTTTTTTATCAAACGGTGCTGTTAAATTTAGTATAAATTGGTATTACACTGCTGAAGATGAACCTGAAGTTATGGAGTATGTGGATGTATATAATAATGAGGTTGAATATGATGAAAGTAATGAAATAGTTTATGAGGAGAGCTATTTAGAAATAGAGGGTATGGAAATAGATGGTCCCGCAGAAACCGCAGAAGAAAGTATATACATTTATCCCGATGAGGATATTGAAATGATAGATATAGAAGTTCCATACAATTATTTAGAAAGTCAAGATGCGATTGTAGAAGAAACTGTAGAGGAATACTATGAGGATATTGCCATAGAACCCTATGATGAAGTTGAAGTAGAAGACAATGTATATAATAGAGAAGAGCCTCTAAATGAGAACGATGACTATTCCGTTGACTATGATGACTATGAAAGTTCTGACAATGTGTATAAGAGTCCATATGCTAAATTCAAAGAAAGGTTTACAGAAGAACAATGGGAATATATTTCTGAAGTTGGTGATTCTATAAAAGCGCATATGAAGGAAATGCAATCCCCAACAGCTCTTGCTTTGGATAATATGAAAGAACAAAAAAGCACAAGAGAAATAGACGCGAATGGAGTAAAATACGAGTTATCGTACAATAGCAGATATGGAAAAAACACGCTTACTTATGAGTTAAAACATAAGGATATTCTCTACGCATTGGAGGCACAAGGTGACCCAGAAG
>JBEAPG010000045.1:0-8873 GCA_041164545.1 Bacteroidota bacterium | reverse complement strand
ATACCATCCACCAAATGCACAAGACATCTCGTATGTTCCGTCTGCGTTTTTCCAAATTAAAATATACTTCATATTTTGGTATGCTGGTGGCGAAGACCCATTTCTAGCAACCGTGGACACATATAATCCTTCTATGCTATTTACTAAATCGCCAGTATTATACACCCAAACTGATCTGCTTGCGGTACCATCAAAACCATCTTTATTTGTAGCAGTGTAGGTAACGCTGTATCTGTCCGCAGTGTTTAAATCTAAAGTAGTACCTCCTCGGTATACGCCAGAAGCAGTAGTAATTACCGGAATCGTCGCACCATCTTCTGTGGCTGAAACACCAGGGTCTGTAAATGCACCTCCTTGAGGAACAAAAACAGTACTTGGCCCCGAAACATCAATTAACGGATAGTTTGTAACTCTGGATAATCCTGCTGTAGTTTCCTTTTCGCAAGCAGAAAAACCAAGGAAAGCCAATCCTAATAGTATTATATTTATTTTCTTCATTTTATTCAAAATTATTAAGTGTTATTATTTCTGATCCCACCAAACTTTTGTAGATAATCCGTTTACAGGATTAGCAGGTGCGTTGGTGTTTCTCACAGTTTCAACATCAGGAACAAGTAATCGACGAGGTGTATTTGTACCTGTAAGAATACTGGCATATGATAATGTTCTCTCTCCTATTTCTCCTGGGGTGCCTTTAGCGTTTGCAGAAAGTGGAGGAACTTGTGTTCTGTTTACCTCAAAAAATGCTTCAAGATTTTGGAAATTAGCCAAAGCTATCCATTTCTGCATCATGATTTGTTTTACATCAGTTTCTACATTACCAGTTGCTTTATATTCATAAATTCCGCCACTGCCGTATAATGCAGACGCACCTGTTTGTGCATTTAAGGCAAATGATTCTTCAATACCAGCTTCATACTCAGCTTGTGCACCGGCTCCGCCTGCATATCTTACCATTGCCTCAGCTTTTAAGAAGTGCAACTCAGCCATTGTGAAAAAGTATACTGGTGTTGTAGCTGTAATATTTGGACGAGACAAGTTTGCATTTGGAATATCTCTGTTTGCAAAATCACCTTGTTCTTTGGCATTGTGTCCACTGGCTCCTGGCTTATAAATTCCATCAACTCTTGGATCACCATTGTCAACCAAATATTTCAACAAAGTGTTGCTGGCCATTTGGTTTACACCTCCTAAACGGTCAAGCTGTACCTCGTAAAACGGATTACGCTTATTTTGCTCTGATGTAAACTGGGTAATGGCTGCATCTGTTGTAATAAAGTTATAAGCTGCCAAAAGAGCGTTTATTTCAGTTCCTTTTGGAGATGAAGTATAAGACTGACGCATATACATTTTCAATTTCAAAGTATTTGCAAATCCAATCCACTCATTCATATCTCCACCGAAGATAAAGTCTGAACTTGACATATCCTTTGTTCCAGGATTTGCCTCATAAGCAGCTACTGCTGCATCTATTTCAGCAATAAGAGCTGGATAAATATCGGCACCATTATCAAATTTTGGTGAAGAATTATTAACTCCGTCCAAAGCTTCTGAGAAAGGTATATCGTTGTACAAATCAGCTAACATTTGAAAAGTGTAAGCCTCGCATAATGTAGCTACCAACGCATAGTTTGTGTGTCCATCTGCAACAGCAGTGTTTTTAATCGTACGCAAATTGGTTAAACCACCTGCATAAATTTCGGTCCACTCTCTGTCAAAAAAGTCACTTTCTACTCTGTACTCATCTATATTCTCATACTGACCTGCATCAGGGCTTTGGGTATAATACTGAGCCCAGAAACCTCCCAAGTTATGAAATGATCCACCAAATGTAGCCATCATAGAAGTTTGTGCTCCAGGTAACATAAGCGAAATATCAACCCCGCTTACCTTGTCTGGATTTGTGTTTACATCCAGAAACTCATCGCACCCTACAAATGTAGATGCGAATACTATTGTAAATAAAATCTTAAATATGTTTTTCATTGTATGTTCTTAATTATAGTGTAAATCTTAATGCAAAACCATATGAACGAGTTGTTGGGTTAGCACTAAACTCTCCAAATTCTGAACTAATTCCATTACCAAAAGTAGTTACCTCTGGGTCTACAAACTGGTTATCTACCGGAGTCCATAATAGTAAGTTTCTTCCTACTAAACTAAATGACAAACCGTGGAAAGGTAGTTTTTCAATAACGCTGGTTGGGAAAGTATAGCTTAAGGAAAGCTCTCTCAACTTAACAAATGACTTGTCAATTACTTGTTGTCTGTCAAGTGCATCTGCTCTATGGTAGTCATCCATATGTGCAGGATCAACTGGTATTGTATTTTCCTCGTAGCTGTATGTTCCATCACCATTATCAATTTTTTGAACAGAGTTTTGAACCACAAATGGTTTTCTGTCGTTATAGGTAGTTTTAATTGAGTTTCCTGTAAAGTAGTTAATATCTGCTGTTCTAGAGAACATTAAACCACCTTGTCTTGAATCAATTAATACGTTTAATCCCCAAGCTTTGTATCTAAATCGAGAACCTACACCTAACATATAGTTAATTTGTGAGTTACCGTACTCTTCTTTAATAGTCGAAGCAACAGGTACTCCGTTTGCATCTACCACTACAAATGGATTTCCATTTGCATCAAGCACTTTGTTACCATCATCATCCACTTGGTATTCTGCAACACTTCCTTCAAATACACCAATTGGTTGACCGTTTCTTGCAATAAACCCAGTTGTAGATAAACCTCCGATTGGGAAATCTTGCTCCAAACCAGAAACTTCGTTTCTGTTTCTAGAGAAGTTAGTATACACCTCCCAGTTAAATCCGTCATCATTTCTAAATACTTTGTATGATGCAACCACTTCAATCCCTTTATTGGTAATGTCAGCAAAGTTGAATATTTGACTTGTACCACCTGAAGAAGGTGCAACAGATCTGAAAAGAATCATATCATCTGTAAGTCTGTTGTAGAAAGTGAAGTCTAACATACCTCTGTTATCCAAGAATTTCAAATCTAAACCAAGCTCAAGCTCTTTGTTGTACTCTGGTCTTAATTCAAGGTTAGATAAGTTTCTGTCAATGCTAAATGAGTTAACACCACCAAATGGGTAAGTTATATCTCTAAAAGGCATTGAGTTAGCAGTTTGACTGTAATATCTATCGATAGAATAGATAGGTGCGTCATTAGCTGTTTGACCGTAACCAATTCTGAACTTACCAAAGTTAATGAATGATGGTAAAGTTACAGCATCAGTAAACACAAAACTGAAGTTTGCTGATGGGTACCAGTATGCATTATTTTCTAACGGTAAAGTAGAAGATTGATCTCTTCTTAAAGACAAGTTAACGAAGGCCATATTCTTATAGTCTAAGTTAGCCATTGCATATGTATTAAATTGTCTTCTTAGAGTTTGGCCTTCACTAATAGTAGGTATACCTGGGCTGTTTTGCAAGTTGTAGTAGCCAGGAATATCCAAGCCGTTTACTGAAGCAAAAATGCTGTTACTGTTTCTTGAGTTAATATTTATACCTCCCGTTAAACCAAGATTTAAAATTGGGTTAATTTCTTTATTATAGTTAAGGATAACGTCATTGTTAAACTCCGCATTTCCTAAAGTTTGCTCAGAAACAAAACCAGGATCATCAACACTACCTGCATTTACACCTTTTGGTAATAAAATAGCTCTGTGGTTGTGTATTATGTTATTATTAAGGTCGAAACCAAAACGATACATACCGGTTAAGTTATCTGTAAAATTGTAATCAGTCTGGAAATTACCAAATATTTTACTTCCATTATAGTTGTTACCATTCTCATTTAAGATAAAGTATGGATTTGTTACACCATAAGCTGTAAAATAATCTTCTACATTATAAAATTTGGCGTTGTAATCTTGCATATCAAGTACACTCATATTACGTGGCAATTGCATAATATTGTTGTAAACACTTTGCTGTCCTTGACCTGTTGCAACAAATTTACCTTCAGTAAGAGACATATTTACACCACCAGAAACTGTTAATTTATCTACCTTGGTTTGGGCTTTTAAACTAACTGTATTTCTGTCGTATATATCAATAGGTCCGGGGTAAATACCATCCTGACTTACATTTGAGTAGGAAGCATAGAAGCTACCTTTGTCGCTTCCGCCTGAAACTCCAACACTATTTTGAAATGAAACACCTCTTTCGAAAAAGTCTCTAATGTTATTTTCAAGTGGGCTAAATTCTGCAAGAAGTTGAGAATTGTCAACAACTCTGCCATAAACTCTGTCTCTGCCATCAAAAACAGGACCCCAAGAGCCGTTTTCATCTAACCAGTGGTTACCATCCCATCCTTGTCCAAATTCGTTTTGGAAAGCTGGAGTACGCAATACGCTGGAAAAAGTAGCAATACCGTTGTACTCAATTCCTAAGGTTTTTTTACCAGAACCTTGTGATCCTTTTTTAGTTGTAATCATAATTACACCATTAGCTCCACGAGAACCATAAAGTGCTGACGCAGCAGAACCTTTAAGTACCTCCATGCTTTCGATATCGTTAGGGTTTATCGCATTCAAACCATTACCAAAATCGTATCCACCATTTAAGCTGGCTGAGTTGATTGAGTTGTTTGAAATTGGAATACCATCAACAACGATAAGAGGCTGTGTACCTTGACTTAAAGAGTGAATACCACGAATAAAGATACGTGTAGACGCTCCAGGGTCTGTAGACGCAGCAGTAATTTGAACCCCAGCAATTTTTCCTTGCAATCCGTTTACAGCACTACGGTCACCACCGTCAGTAATGTCGACTGATTTTACACTTGCAATGGAATAACCCAGCGAACGTGCACTTTTCTTAATGTTTTGTGCAGTTACTACTACTTCTCCAAATTCTTCACTTGTAGATTTCATTGAAATTTTCACATTACTTGCAGTACCCACTGCGAATTCCTGTGTTTCCATACCAATAAAACTTACTACTAAAATTGGATTTGCAGTAGTAGTTTTAATGCTGAAAGAACCGTCCGGATCAACGATAGCACCGTTGCTGGTTCCTTTCTCCTTAACCACGGCCCCAACTACGGGTTGTGATTTTTCGTCTATTACCTTACCGGTAACAGTTCTCGTTTGTGCGTACATAGCCGTCGTAAAAAACAGCATAGCACAGACTCCGAAAATTTTGATTAATTGATTGTTCATAAACTTAACTTTACGTTTAAATGTCCTCAAAATAACATCTACGTGACTTAATTACCAAATATCCATTATTTTTTTACTGATTTCTTTATCCACACCCAAAATAAAACCAATATTGTACATATGCATTAAATTTGCTACTTTATTATATGGAATTAACTTATAACAGCCAGCAAGAGTATATTAAACTCACCGAATACGGCCGGGGAGTACAAGATATGGTAGAACATTTGCTAAATGTACAAGATAGAGAAGAGCGAAATAGAAAAGCTAGAACCATATTTCAAGTTATGCTTAATCTTAACCCCGAAATCAAGAATCAAGACGATTACGAAAAAACAGTTTGGGATCATATGCACGAAATTGCAGGTTACAAGCTTGATATAGATACAGACTATCCAAAACCTTCTCCTGACGACAAACAAACTCAACCTGAGCATTTAGGATACAAAGGAGTATTAAGCAAATATCGTTTCTACGGTAGAAACTTACTTGAAATGATAGACGGGGCAAAAGAAATGGAGGAAGGTGAACTTAAAGACCTCTATCTTAATTATATAGCCTCGTTTATGGTTAACTCTTCAAAAAATTGGAACGATGAAGACTTAACACCAAAACAAGTCGTACAGCACCTTGCCGACTTGTCAGACGGTAAACTAAATTTGGATCCTGAGTCGTTGAACATTCATGTCGAAACCCGCAAAAAGCGACCAGCAAATTTTTCGAATAATAACAATAAGAATAAAAAACGTAAACCTTTCAGCAATAATAAATTCAAAAGAAGATCTAACTAGATGGGAGCTTTTAAAATAGAAGGTGGGCAAAAACTAAAAGGAAGCTTAAAGCCCCAAGGTGCAAAAAACGAGGCGTTACAAATACTTGCGGCCGTATTGCTAACTGCCGAAGAAGTAGAAATAAAAAATATCCCCGAGATAAGAGATATCTTAAAAATGATTGATTTGCTAAAGGGGTTAAATGTCAAGGTAAACCGTGTTGGTGAAGGGCATTACACTTTCAAAGCAGACGAAATTGATCTAGACTTTTTTCACACCGATGAATTTAAAGTAAAAGGAGCTTCCATTCGAGGATCAATTATGATTATCGGTCCACTTTTGGCACGTTTTGGAATAGGATATATACCTAGCCCTGGAGGTGATAAAATTGGCAGAAGACGTTTGGATACGCATTTTATTGGTTTTGAGAATTTAGGAGCAGAATTTACTTTCGAAAAAGAAACCAAATTTTATAGAGTAGAAGCGAAAGAACTGAAAGGCAGTTATATGTTGCTCGACGAAGCTTCTGTAACAGGAACTGCCAATATTCTGATGGCCGCTGTTATGGCTAAAGGCACAACCACCATTTACAACGCGGCTTGTGAACCATACTTGCAACAGTTATGCAAAATGCTAAACTCAATGGGTGCAAAAATTGCTGGGATTGGATCTAACTTATTAACCATCGAAGGTGTAAATGAACTTGGGGGTTGCACGCATACCATTTTGCCAGATATGATTGAAATAGGTAGCTTTATAAGTTTAGCCGCACTTACTCAGTCAGAAATAATAATAGAGGGTTGTAGAGTAGATCAATTAGGCATTATCCCTAAAGTATTTAAAAAGCTTGGAGTTCAATTTGTTATAAAAGATGATGATATCATTATTCCTGAAAACAAGCATTATGAAATCGACTCTTTTATAGATGGCAGTATGATGACTATTTCGGACGCACCTTGGCCAGGACTTTCTCCTGATTTATTAAGCGTAATTCTGGTTATGTGTACGCAAGCTAAAGGAAACGTGTTGATTCATCAAAAAATGTTTGAAAGCAGACTATTTTTTGTCGACAATCTAATTGATATGGGAGCGCAGATTATACTTTGCGACCCGCACAGAGCGACAGTAATGGGGCTAGACAGAAGAGTCCCCCTCAAAGGAATTACAATGACGTCACCAGATATTAGAGCGGGGGTTTCCCTACTCATAGCAGCTATGTCGGCTAATGGAGTAAGCACTATTCATAATATAGAGCAGATAGACAGAGGTTACCAAAATATTGAAACACGTCTAAATGCAATAGGAGCCAAAATTACACGTATAGAATAACATGAGGCGCACATTCACCATCATTCTAGGCATTTTCATATTTGGTTTATTTTCATTTACTACGAGTATAAATGTAATAAAACCGGCAGTTGGAGATAAAGCTCCAGAGATTGAAATGAAAGGTGCAAATGGAAACATACTTAAGCTTTCAGATTTACGGGGCAAAGTAGTTTTAATACACTTTTGGGCGAGTTGGTGCCGTACCTGTAGAGTTGAAAACACTGCTTACACACAAGCTTATACAAGCTTTAAAAATAGAAAATTCAAAGGTGGTAATGGCTTTGATATATACAGTATAAGTTTAGATACTGATGCCGAAGTGTGGCAAAAGGCCATAAAAAATGACCGATTGGTTTGGCCTAACCATGTTACCGATCTTAAGAAATGGGATAGTCCTATTGTTACAACCTATAATTTTAAGTATCTTCCTCATAATCTGCTAATTGACGAAAACGGAACTATTTTAGCTAAAGGCCTTTTTGGCAAAGCATTAGAAGATTTTTTGGTTTCTTATCTGGCAGACTAATTAAATGTCAATATGACATAATTTGAAGTGGCAAATTTTTTGCAATCTCAGTGATGTAAAAATTTGTAAAAATGGCAGAAGAAACCAAAGAGCAAGAAGAACTGGACCCGACGACAAATCAAGAGGAAGTAGAATCTACTGAAAACCAAGAAGTTGCAAGTGAAACGCCTTCAGCTGAAGATAAATATAACGAGCTAAATGATAAATATTTAAGGCTCTACTCAGAATTTGATAACTATAGAAGACGAACTACAAAAGAGCGTTTAGAGTTATTCAAAACAGCAAGTCAGGATATTTTGACAGAATTAATTCCAGTAATTGACGATTTTGAGCGGGCTCAAAAAGCCATCAGCGAAAAATCTGATTTTAAGGTGCTGAAAGAAGGTGTAGATCTCGTTTTTCATAAGTTTAACAACACCTTAAAAAGCAAAGGATTAAAAGCATTTGATGCCATTGGTAAAGAATTTGACCCTGATTTTCACGAAGCGGTGACTAAAATACCTGCACCAAGCAAAAAATTAAGAGGTAAGGTAGTAGATGAAATAGAAAAAGGCTACATGCTAAATGACAAAGTAATTCGCTTTGCCAAAGTAGTAGTAGGAGAATAAAAATTACAATGTCGAAAAGAGATTATTACGAAGTGCTTGGTGTAACCAAGAGCGCCACAGCAGAAGAAATTAAAAAAGCGTATCGAAAGAAAGCTATACAATATCACCCAGATAAAAATCCGGATGATAAGGCTGCCGAAGATAAGTTTAAAGAAGCTGCGGAAGCTTACGAAATACTAAGCAATCCAGAGAAAAAGCAACGGTACGACCAGTTTGGTCACGCAGGTGTAAATGGCCAAAGTGGATTTGGTGGCGGCGGTATGAATATGGACGACATTTTTAGCCACTTTGGTGATATATTTGGCGATATGGGCGGCAGCCCATTCGAAAGTTTTTTCGGTGGCGGGGGAAGAGGCAGAACTAGACAAGCCGTTGGTTCGAACATTCGTATAAAGCTCAAACTCAACATTGACGAAATAACCAATGGAGTAGAGAAGAAAATAAAATACAAA
>JBEAPG010000044.1:0-9046 GCA_041164545.1 Bacteroidota bacterium | reverse complement strand
AATCGCATACATTATCTACCCCTTATAGCAATTATGCCGCTCGTTTTTTCACTTTACGGGTGCAAAGAACAAATAAATGAGACAAATGAAAACCCTACTGAATTGAAGGTAGATTTGAATTACCGTCCAATTGTACATCATTTTTCGAGTACAGGATGTGGGCCCTGTGGCAGATTTGGAGTGCCTGTTTTGCAGCAAGTAGCCAATGACATGGGTGACAGCATTTTCGCTTTTATCACCCATTTTAAATACAATGATCCATTTATTACAGAGTCATCTCAATCAATTGAACAGGGAATACTTGCAGAATGGTATTCTCCTCAAATATGGGTAGAAAACAAAAATATAACCTTCGATATTTTAGGCAAAGATGTGCAAGTAGCTGCCGAAGATGTCAAAAATCTATTGAGAAGTGAAACCAAAAAGTCGGCTGAAGCTTATATTGGTTTGCGTAAAAGCTTAAAAGAAAATGATCGTACAGATGTTGAACTGGTTGTTAAAAATGCAACCGACCAAGTGGCCACTTTTTATGTAGAAATGTATGGAATGGAAGATGGCATAGTCGCTAGCCAAGCTGGACCTCCTAGTAATGTGATTACCCACATGCGTGTAAATCGAGGTGGATTTTATGGACAAATGGGAAAAGAGATAAAATTAGCCGCCAATGCTGATTTTCGCGATGAATTTGAATACATACCGTGCTGGACATGCAATCCGAAAGCCATTTACTTCAATGTAATTGTATGGAAGAAAAACAGCGAAAACAAATTTGAATATGTAAACGGACTTGAGGTAAGGTAATTTAGCGTACCATAAGTTTGGCTGTATTCCAATATCCATTCTCATACACTCGAATATAATAAACGCCTGAGGGTAAGCTTATTGCAAATTCATTAACCCCTAATTGCCTGACTATTTGTCTTTTACCATTGATATCAAACAGTTCTATGTCTTCTACTTTGATATCACCATTTAAATGAAAAACACCAGTTGTTGGAGTAGGGTAAATGAGAATATTGCTTGGAAGGAGAGATGAATATGCTGAACCGGTCTTTGGAGTGCAAGCTGTTTTCTGTCCTTCATAAAATCTAAGATTTGCGAGATTAGTTTTGGATTTGAAACTGGTAGGATAACCGATTATGGGCCACGATTGTATAGCTTCAAACAGTTCAGGCTTTTGGCCAAAGTACAATGAGTTTACTTTTACAACTGTTGTATTTTCTGGAATACAGGTACCACGCACATTATTTCCATACTCCAAATGTCCTTTTCCTGCCAATGCATAAAGCCCCTTAGAGAAGCTAGTATTTGTAACTTCATTTCCAATATATATCTGCGAATCGCTGGGAGTTTGAGGATTCATAAATATACCGTAGCCCTCGGCTCTGTTTCTAAAGAAAACATTATTGGGACCATTTTTACCGTGTGAATCATCTATCACAATATTTTGTACCACATTCCCTTCTAGCAGATTAGCATAGACATAATTACCGTGCAATACCAAATCTCCAGCCGCATCGGAAGCAAGTAAGGTTTCCGTCCAGTATGGATTAACTGAATAATTATACCCAACAAAATTGCCATTGGCACCGGCTTGTAATAGCATAGAATGGCGTAAGTGTTCGAATGCATTATTAAAAACCATACATTCACTTGTGCCAAACTGCAACACTACTCCGTAGGCTCTCCCTCCACCTCCATAGCCCTGCCCATCCTTAAAATAGCTATCCACCACATTAACTTTAAGGCTATTCGATATGGCGACATGTGCAAAGTTTGCGGAATAACTTTCTACGCACTTCACTTCGCAATTAAAGGCCTTATCTATATCAATATTTGTAGTTTGAGCAGTTGTTGAATCATTTTTCACAATACTTATGTTTTGGATGGAAACATTTTGAATAGGATTTACTTTTCTCACTTGTGCATTTAATCCTATTGAATACTTCCTACGTAATTCACTTGTCAGAAACATAGTATCGCCAGAAACTTCCTTGACTTTCACAAACTGCCCCGTAGCATTTCTTGCCCAAGAAGAAGTAACAAGAGCAGAATCAGTATCCCAAATGTAAACTATGTCATTTGCTGCTATTTTGGTATTTTTGGCTATTATATACCTCTGTTTAGTGTTTGTATTTTCAACTAAATCAGTGGATTGCGATGTAAAATTCCCTTTTAATTCAATGCAATCAGAATTAGGCATAGAGTCAAACAAAAAGTACGTTTTGCCTAGTTCACCCATAAGCGTCACACCACTTTTGAGTCTAATGGTATTCGTAAAACGATAGAATCCTTCTGCGAAGTAAATAGTGCTTGCTGAATCTAAATTTGAGATAATGTCATTCACAATCAGCGTATTATCAAAATACCCGTCATTATTCGCACCTAAATCTAAAGCCTTGTAAAGATGACCTGAATTGTCAAATTCAGAAATCAATCCTGCTTTTTGCCAATTTGTGATTCTACTACTATCCAACAATTGTGGATGTGCAAAAAGCCCACAGAATAATAGGACGAGCAGTATTGGAATTCTTCGATTCAAAAAATCAAATATACTGAAAATTGAGAATTAAATAGTGCCAAACCAATTAGCCAAACCCAATTGGAAAGATAAATTTGCAGCAAAATTTAAAGCATGTCTGAAGAGTTATTCAAAAATGTGATTTCGCACGCCAAAGAGTATGGTTTTGTTTTTCCGAGTAGTGATATATATGACGGGCTTGCAGCCGTATACGACTATGGTCAAAACGGAGTGGAACTCAAAAAAAACATACGTGAATATTGGTGGAAAAGTATGGTGCAACTGCACGAAAACATAGTGGGTGTAGATGCTTCCATTTTCATGCATCCAAAAGTGTGGAAAGCGAGCGGTCACGTAGATGGATTTAACGATCCGATGATAGACAATAAAGATTCCAAAAAACGATATAGAGCAGATGTATTAATCGAAGAATACCAGGAAAAATACAGAGTAAAAAATCAAAAAGAAATTGATAAAGCGGCCAAGCGTTTTGGAGATGCCTTTGATGAGGCTCAGTTTGTGGCTACCAACCCAAACATAGCGCGTAACAATGCAAAAATTGAAGAAATAGATGCACGTTTAAAAGAAGGCTTAGAAAGTGGTGAGCTTCATAAAATAAAGGAGCTTATTGAGGAATTGGGTATTGCTTGCCCAATAAGTGGAAGCAAAAATTGGACTGATGTTCGCCAATTTAACCTAATGTACAGCACACAAATGAGTGCTACCGATGGAGAGAGCCAAATTTACCTGAGGCCGGAAACCGCACAAGGCATATTTGTAAATTACCTGAACGTACAAAAGACAGGAAGAATGAAGCTTCCTTTTGGTATTGCCCAAACGGGTAAAGCATTTAGAAATGAGATAGTTGCACGCCAATTCATTATGCGTATGAAAGAATTTGAGCAAATGGAAATGCAATTTTTTGTACAACCAGGCACCGAAATAGAATGGTATAACTACTGGAAAGAGCATCGCCTAAAGTGGCATAAAAATATGGGAATCGATAGCAAAAAATATCGCTACCACGACCATGTTAAGCTTGCTCATTATGCTAATGCTGCTGTAGACATAGAATATGATTTTCCGTTTGGTTTTAAAGAAGTAGAAGGCATACACTCGCGTACAGATTTTGACCTTAAACAGCATGAAGAATATACGGGTAAAAAACTACGCTATTTTGATCCAGAGCGCAATGAGAGCTATGTACCATATGTGGTAGAAACCAGTATAGGTTTAGACAGAATGTTCTTGGTATTAATGACCAATTCGCTAAAAGAAGAAGTACTGGAAAACGGAGAAACCAGAACGGTTTTAGCTTTGCCATATGCACTTGCGCCATACCAGAGCGCTATTTTACCTTTGGTAAAAAAAGATGGTTTACCAGAAAAAGCGGCTGAAATATTCAATCAATTGAAACTCGATTTTAATTGCTACTACGAAGAAAAAGACAGTATCGGAAAACGCTATAGAAGACAAGATGCAATTGGAACCCCAATTTGCATAACAGTAGACCACGATAGCTTGACGGATAACGCAGTAACCATCCGATTTAGAGATACGATGGAACAACGCCGTGTAGCCATTTCTGAGCTAGAAGGTATTATAAGTCAAGAAGTTAGCATGAAAGAATTGCTAAAGGGATTGGTAGGGTAAATTACTAGTTGTTAGTTGTTAGTTATTGGTTAATGATTAATGCTCCTAATAAGCTATTTTTCTTTGAGTAAAATAGCTGCATAAGTAATTTTACTTTCGATTGTTGATTAAAATCTTTTTGAAATTTTGGGCATGAAAAAAGCACCTTACGGTGCTTCAATCACTTAATTACCAGACTAAATTTTAATAATCAGACGCTTCATCGTCTGTAGTTTCATATACTTCTTTCTCTTTCGAAATAAGTTTAGCATCGGCAGAATACACTAAGTTATAGGCATCTGTTTCTGTAGCATATTGTACTAAGTATGTTTTGCCAGCTTTATTTTTTTCTACCATTGTTGCGCTTATTATATTTCCACCAGGAACATCTTTTTGCGCTGCTGCAGAGATATTAGCAGGTACAGCCTCGGGATCCATAAATGAAGAGGTTTGCAACCATACTCCTGCAGCATCAAAGTTGGCCGTAGTCCAGTTGTTTCCCAACATAAATTGTGCTTCATAATTAGAAGCTTGTTTCTCCCATTGCACTCCTGATGCTTTAGGATACTTCATCATCATCGCTTTTTTTATAGCGCTAGGAACTTGAGCGGCTGTAACCGATTGAGCATTTACTGTTATGCCCATAAACACTGCACATAGCAGCGTAAAAATTAGTTTTTTCATTGGTTAAATTTCAAAAAAAACCGAAGCTAAGTCGGGAAAGAAAGCGATGAGAAAACCATCTCAAACTTTCTTTAGCATACTCGAAAATAAGTGAAGAAAACGTAACTTTCTAACTTATTTTTTACAGCGAAAGTGTGTAAAAAACAGCTATTAAAAATGCTAAAAATTAGTGTATTGCAAATTTTAATAAGTGTATATTTTAATCAGATATTTGAAATGAAATTAATGAGCCTCCCTTTGAATTTTAATGAGAAAATAATTTGGATTATGTAACTAAATCAGGACTAACCAATACCAGATTATGTAAAAATCTTAAGAAATACGCTTCGATATCAGTAATGTAACCTAAGTTACAAATACAATGCGCATTTATTTTAAAACAATGCACTGATTATTAAATGTTTAAAGCAAATTTTTTCTGTATGAGTCAAATCATAATGAGGAATGATATTCGTCTTGTTTTTACGATTTTAAGCGAGATAACTTTGGTCAATATACTTAGAAAGAACCCTTTAAATAGTTTCAAACATGAAAGCAATGATCAGGTATTTACTCTTATTCATTATCCTTTTTACCACAAGCTTATTACAAGCGGCTACCATTTCATCTACCACAGCTGGCGGGGATTGGAGCTCAACCAGTACGTGGACCGGAGGAGTAATTCCGGGGAGTAATGACAATGTTATCATTAAAGGAAATGTATACTTTTATTCATCTGCTCCCATTAATAATCTTACAATAAGTACTGCAGGTCAGTTATTCAATAGAAATGGATATGGCTGTACTATAACTGTAAATGGCTCTATAACCAATGCAGGCAAAATTGCCAATCACCCAAGCGGTGGGAGCTTATATGTAAATTTAAAAGGAAATATCTCGAACCAAGGCATTTATTTTCCTTCTAGCACTACTTTATTGGCCGGAGGCACACACAATTTTAGTCAATCTGCTGGTAAGTATTTTGAAGGTGCGTATTATAAACAAGACACTGTTTCTCACATTATTTTAGGAAGTTACGTAGAGTTTTACAAAGCAAGTGTAGATGGTTATGCCAACTATTCCTATGCACCTTACTATTCCAAAATTGTAACCAACGGCTACAATATGAAATTTACGGAATGTAATCTTCAGGAATTTAGGATAGAAAGCTATGGTAATCAGCAGCATCCATCTGCTACTAATACTGTAAATACCTGGTGGCGTTTAAAACCAACACCTGCTACTGTAAAAGACAGTATTGAAAAACTCCGATTATACTACCGAGATGCTGATTTAGAGGGCAAAAACGAAAACGATTTACGCGTCTATTTCTCACCAAATGCAGGATTAAATTGGAATCGTATAGAAAAGGATGTGACACTAAATGCCTCGAATAACGAAATCAGCATACTAAATGCACCTCCGTATGGTCACTACCTATTGTCTGACAACGATTTGGGTATAATCAGCTTTACTCCTATAATACAACGTGCTGAGCCTAAAGTATTTGGAAATAAAGGCCAAGTAACGGTATATGGATTTGGAATTGGTTTGAATGATAGTATGAACGTGTACCTTAAAAAATTAGGTTCCAACAACATTGTTGCCGATACTGTATACTTAACTGATGCTTTTGGCGAATCGTTTATTGCTACCTTTAATGTAGATTTAGCCGATATAGGCCAGTACAGTATGGTACTTGAATTGGCCGGCCAATCAGACCTAGAACTTAATGATTACTTTACCATTGAGAATGCCGAACGACCAGAGCCTTGGGTAGTACTTGGCGGTAGAAATAAATTCCTAATTAACCGTTGGCAAACCTTTACAATTAATTACGGAAACAAAGCGAATACGGATGCTATTGGTGTACCACTATTCTTTATAGTAAATCATATAGAAGGTATGGAAGTAGAATTTCCTGACTTTGATATAGGCGTTCAAAAAAGCTTTATTGATGATGGATGGACACAATGGCAAGATACCGTAATTGATTTGTACTATGTTTCTGATGAGTTTAAAGGCTTTGAAGGAAAAATGATGCGGTTATATCCATTTTACGTGCCAACCATTGGAGCAATGAGTAGCGAAAGTGTTCGAATACGCATTAAGGTACCTAGTGTTAACGACCTAAATATGAGTGTCTGGATAACAGACCCAATGTATGAAGGAATACCAAACAAACAAAAAGCCGGCAGCGTACCTCCAGAAGTTGCGGCTTGTATAAATGCAGCAGCAGGCAAATACATTTGGGATAAGGCTATTGGTTTTATACCCGGATACGATTGCTATAAATTGGGCTACAAAGTTCTCGAAACAGGTGTTGGGGAAGTTATGAAAGATCCTAACGAACCTCCAGCAAAGAGCACCTGGTTTAGCTGGGTAAATACCGCTTGGGGATGGACTTGGAGCGTGGTAGAATGTGCAGGTGACATTATTCCAGTGGGAAAAGGCGTTAAAATTGCAAAAGACTTGATTGATATTGCTTTTGAAACCAAGAGCAATTACGATGCTACTCAGGATTGTTGGGACAAATTCCGCAAAAAACAACAAGGTAAGCTTGGAAGTACAGGAGTTTACTCTTTTGACCCGAACGAAATTGCCGGACCAAGCGGATATGGCGAAGATGGATACATAGAAGCTAATGCCGATATGGTTTACACCGTTTACTTCGAAAACAAAGATTCAGCTACAGCAGCTGCCCAAGAAGTTGTAGTATTAGATACTTTGGACAAAACTAAATTCGACTTTAGTACACTTAGTTTCCAAGACGTAACCATTGCAGACAGCACTTACGATATCCAGAGCTTTGCGAAAGAATTCAGAATTGTGGTCGACCTTGCTCCACGTATTCAAACATTGGTACAGGTTACCGGTAGTTTAGATACAGCTAGTGGTGAACTAAAAGTAAGCTATGTAAGCTTAGACAGAAGCACTATGGAATTGCAAGAAGATGTAGACTTAGGATTTTTACCTCCTAACAAAACAAAACCAGAAGGTGAAGGAAACTTTAGCTATGCAATAGCTCTTAAACCGAACCTATCACACGATGCGGAGATTATAAACAAAGCACTTATTTTCTTTGATGGTAATAAACCTATTGCAACCAATGTTCACAAAAACACCATTGATAAAATAGCCCCAAGCAGTATGGTAAATGGTTTAGCCACCGAAACTACCGACTCTAACTTTGTGGTGAGTTGGGGCGGAACCGATCCTGGTTGTGGTATTCAAGACTATACCATAATGGTAAGTGTGAATGATAGCGATTTTGTAGTATGGAAATCAGGAACATCGCATACCAGCGACACGTTCTTTGGACACAATAAAACTCGTTACGCATTTTACAGTATTGCAACTGACAGCCTTGGATTGACAGAAGGCATTACCGACGAAGCCGATGCCAGCACATATGTGAAAGTAAATACTGGTGCTATTTCTGATTTAGAAAAACAAAATATAGTAATAGGCACCAACGCGGCAACTGATTTACTTACCATTAAACTTAACGAGCCAGGTGAGGCTACGGTTTACGACATAAGTGGACGACTATTAATGCAAAGCAGACTCAATGCTGGAGTTAATAATTTAATTATAAGCCACTTAATACCTCAAACTTATGTAGTAGTTGTAAACACAAAGACAACAGAAGTACGGCGTAAAATTGTAGTTTTACCTAACTAGTCATTTTAGTTAACCTGTTCAAAATCTGGGAGTTTTGGTTTAGCCAAAACTCCCTTTTTTTGTTAAATGGAGTATTTAATTTGCTAAAAGCTGAAGTATATTTTTAGAGAGATTCCCTAGTACAGTAACTTGTTTAATTTTAAGATCTTTACCACCCGAATATTCTTAACTAATCGGACTTTTTAATTATGATACGACTTGTAAATACACCCTTTTCTGAATGTATTTCAATTGAATATAAACCAGGCACAAAGTCTGAAACGTCCAATTGTATTTGTTCTGAATAGTTTTTACAGGTATAAATTTTCTGTCCTACAGAATTGATAAATTCTAGTTTTTCAATTTTTGAAGCATTACTGATTATTAAAATACGCGAGCAAGGATTTGGGAATATAGTGAAATTAGGTTTTAAACTATTTCTTTCAAAACTAAGTAGGGAGAATGAATAACAGTCTGATGTATCCTTACAATCTGGAGTGGCAATAATTGCCGCGTACTTACCATTTAGTTTTGGAAAAAAGGATTGATTTACCTCCCCTTCTATCG
>JBEAPG010000043.1:0-9137 GCA_041164545.1 Bacteroidota bacterium | reverse complement strand
TTTATTTCCAGATCCGTGCACTTTGTTGTCAACGGTTGAAGCATAGTATTGCAAATTAATCCAATTGGTTACAACCATTGGTGCTGTCATTATTAATTCTAGCACTGAAAAGTTGTTATCCTTTTTCCAATTGTACGAGTGCAAAAAGGACTGCCCTCCAAAATTTAAGTTTTTCGTTCTTTCTCGTGGTGCTACTACAAATGCATTGCAACCTGCTAATCCCCACTCAGGACGAACCTGAGACCAGTCGTTACTTCTTCCTTTTACTGCTGCATCTACATTTACGTTTACCGACATACGCATCGCTCTTTCCGCTCTAGCGCCGTGCCCTGCTTTGCTAAGTGATTCTTTAAGTTCGGCAAGCTCCGCTGCTCTATCACTCGAAACTTCGTATTCATTGTAAATACGTATTTCATCTGTAGTAGTATCGTGCAAACAAGCTAAGAAAACCGTGTTGTCTGGAACATTTATTCCTTCTGACTTTAATGCTTCGCGTACAGCTTTATCGTTTAAAACTGCTGCTGCTACTTTTGCATTAGCTTCACCTGTGTGACCCCCACAAGCTCCACAATCTAAGCCCGCAGCGTGCGGATTGTTTACCGATGTAGAACCGTGCCCTACTATTAGCACAAAGCGACCAAAGTTTTCTGTTAGCGACATCGCATTCAAGGCATTTTTAGCCATAGTAATGCGCTGTTCTACAGGAATACCAACTGCAGCATTGTTATGCTCTGCCACTTCCAAGCTTATTCTTTTTTGACTCGCTTCTACCTTGCTTAATCCTGCATCATTTGGATTTGGAACTGGACGAGTAAGGCCATATGTATCAGTAAATAGTTTGGGTAAGTATGACAATCCAATCGGGCTTACATAGCTAAAACAACTTACAGCTCCAGATTTGAATGATTTCCAAAGTTGTTTTACTTGTTGTTTTAATACCCGACTTTGGTGTGCTTTTTTCGAATTCTTTTCATCTGCAAGGGTTTCTATTATGGTAGGTCCGGTTTGAATAAGTACAGGGCATTGTGCTTCTCCGTGCTGATGTGCTAATGGAACATAATTGATAGAGAATGTAAAAAATCCTGCAAAACCAATCGTTTCAATTTCGTTGTCCACTAATTCTAAATTTCTTCGGTATACTTCTGAGCGCACATCTATACAGAAAATGGCTTGAGCTTTTGGCTGTACATCTGTTGTTTTGGGTACCGATTTTATTTGCTTAAACTTGGCTATTAATTCACGTTGTGTAGCTAAATCAAATGCTTCTTGCAAAATCAAGTTCTCTGCTAATCGTTTATTGATCTTGGATTGCACTTTGCTTTTGGTGAATTGCTTTTTCTCTTCATTCCATCTTGCAATTAGCGTTTCATTCTGAATAGATTGAAACAAAGCAGCTTCCCAACTCACAAGCACAGCAAGGAATTCGATCAATTTTCCATCTTTTCCTCCGTACAATTCACTATCCCAATCTAAGCGAGCAGTATAAGCAGACCAGCCACCCAAACGAAGTAAAAGGCGGTGCAAGTAGGTATCTACTTCATTTTGATCTACATTTAGTATTTCCAATGCCTTTTGCATTGCTTGCATTGGCTCATTTGGTAATGCTATTACGTGCTTTCTGAAGTTTTTTAGCCCTGCTATCTCCGTAGTTCGATCTATTTCTGCTTCAGATTTCCAGGCGGCAAATAAACCTGCTTGCTTATTGGCTGCAGCCCATATAGCTTGACCATTATCAAAATAAGAAGCCGCCCAGTTTGAAATGCGTGCCACAACAAAGCGGTTCCAGTCTTTACCAGTATAGGCTGCTGCAACGTCTATAAATGTTTTAATAGATGCTTTGCTTGTTTCATTGGTTACTTTTAATTGCTTTAAAAATGATGCAGCGCTTTTATCCGTAACCGATTTTTTAGCCAAGGCCACCGCTATATCATCCTGCATGATTTTTCCTTCCGCAATTTTATTTGTGTAAAATGTGGTTGGTAAGGTCATCTGAACCCCTCCGATAGCAGCAAGCTTTTGAGCTGTGTTATCAAACTTTTCGTTGCTAAAACCCATATATGGATTTACAGCTACAAAGTTTTCGAGTGGCCAAACTGGAGCTATTTTTTTGCACGCATCACGGGCTATTGTTTCAAGTTTCATTTCTTTTAAACTACTTGTTGATGTCAAAACTTGGTTTTTCATTTTGATGTAACGTATTAAATATAATTGGGTTAGGCTACTTGTTTTGTAAGGTTTTCCAATTCGAACTGCTCGGTTTGCACTTGCTTTATGTCTGAATCGTGCACGATATGATTTTCTTCTTTGGAGTGTACGCGTAATGCTCCTAGCACTCTGTCAAATAACGCATTTGCGTAAAATCCATTTCTGAAGTGGATGGCCCAAGCTTGGTATGCTGGCTTATGTGCTAAACTTGGTGCAATCAGCTGTATAAAAATAGCCGAAGCAAAAGTGATAAGCACAAATGACATTGCTAAAATCTTGCCTAGTTCTGGCACTACCACGCTTGGTATTTGCGATGCAATGAGATAGTGTGTTGCCGATTCGAGTGAGAAAAATGCAGCGGTTACTATAATGGCAAGTAAAGTTGCTTGGGTGAGTAATTGTATATTAAACTGACTAGATACTGCCGCTGTAAATAAGCGAGACAGCCCCATCACTATTACCGAACCAATAATCAATAGAGGTAAGTCTTCTTTAAAATTCATACCCAACATTAGTGCGAAAGCTGCATAAAGTCCTAAGGCCAACGCTATACCTACAACCACTTTAAGCGGGCTGAATGCCGAAGCTGTTTTGGAGATTTTTGAGCTTCTTACTACATCTATTACGCTGCCTGACGAAAGGAACGAATGTGCTTTGTAGAATGAATGTGCGACCAAGTGTAGAAGTGCGGCTGCGTATACACCAAAACCGCAAACCATAAGGCTAAAACCCATATGTCCTATGCTTGAATATGCCAATGCCGTTTTAACTGAAGTTTGTGTAAGGTAGGCAACTGAAGCAAAAAGCGCCGTTAATCCACCGATTATAATTAGTAAAATAGGAGCAATTGCCGTGGCATCCATTACAAATGCCATACGGATAAGCAGAAATGGACCCGCATTTAGTAATCCTGCGTGTAACAAAGCAGATACTGGAGTTGGTGTTTCCATTACTTCTATTAACCAACCGTGTGTGGGGAACTGAGCCGACTTGAACATAGCAGCTGATGCCAAGAAAACCGCTGCAATTTCTAATACGCTGCTATTAAACGAACCGCCTTCTATGGTATTGAAAATAATTTCAATGTTTCCAGTACCGAAGTGTTTGTATAAAACAGCTACGGCAATGAAGAGGCAAGCATCTCCAATACGCGCAAGAATAAATTTCTTTTTAGCTGCTAATTGAGCAATTGGTCTTCCACTATAAAAAACCAATAATCTGTGAAGCGAGATACTGGTCAACACCCACGATACAAGTAAGATTGCCAAGTTACCAGAAAGCACTAAAAGCTGCACCGAAGCAATGGTAGCTGCTAGTCTGCCAATAAAAGCACCTTGTCGTTGTTCTCCGTCCAGATAATTTACACTAAACTTAATGATAATAAAGCCTAGCAATGCTATCATACCTAACATAACAGTGCTTAATGCATCCAGCCTTAAGCTAAAACCTAAATCAGCAATTCCTATAAAACTAGTTTCAACAAGATTATTCTTCCAAACCAAAACCCCGCATACAGCCACAAGTAAAAGGCTAGCAGCGGTTACCCTTTTGCTAAAGCTTATAAGCTGCTTGGGTCTGAAACCCGCTTGAAACCAAGAAGCCAATGCAACTACGGCAAACAATACCGGAGATAAAAGGGCGATTAGATTCGTTACATTTTCTATCATTATTGATAATTCTTAAAGTATTTCGATATAAATAGTTGAATGTATTTTAACCTTTCTGTCCGAAGCTTTTGCATTCTCTATAATTTCAATAGCCTTCGTTTTAGCATCCGTTAACTCCTGAACTCTTTTGCTCACGCTGTCATCATTCAAACCAAATCTGATTTGCTGACTAAAATGTTTTAGGTTGTGAAAATTGATTTTTTTAGAAAATAGATCACTTACAATTTCTGCAGCTTCTTCGGGTGTGTACTCTCCTTTTACTAAGTGAAAATTTCCGTTTTCTAAATCTGTAATTTTAATCTCTGCTGTTTCGTTTATCATTTTTTATTTGTTTGACGCTGCAAAACTGCATCAAACCAATGATAAATTTTTATTAATACTTTATATCGTAAGCATTAAATTTATTTATAATAATGAAAGGACGAATTGAATCACCTGCCTGCTGTCGTCTCTATTTGCAAGCCGGATGAATTTATTGGGCTTTTGTAAAGCTAAACCAATTGAGCTCTGATGGCTGCTGCTGTTTCCTCCATTTCTTCTGGAGAAAATTTCAGTTTTGGATTGGCGAAGTTGATATCGCTTACATTTTCGATAGGAATGAGGTGGATGTGCGTATGTGGCACTTCTAGTCCTATTACAGCTACTCCTACCCTCTTGCAAGGTACTCCTTTTGCCACAGCTTTAGCTACTTGTTTTGCAAATAGGTTTAGACCTGCAAGTACGTCGTCTTCTAAATCGAAAATATAATCCACCGGTTTTTTAGGGATAACAAGCGTATGTCCGCGCTTCAAAGGAAATACATCTAAAAACGCTAAATAATCCTCGTTCTCTGCTATTTTATACGCAGGTATTTCGCCAGCAATTATTTTCTCAAAAATGGTCATTAGATAAATATCTCTAATATTTCGAACTCTATTTTGCCAGCAGGCGCGTCGATACTTGCTATTTCACCTACTTTTTTTCCCATCAATCCTTTGCCGATTGGCGACAATGCAGAAATCTTGTTTTGTTTTAAGTCTGCTTCCGTCTCCGCTACTATGGTATAAGATACTTCTTTGTTGAACTTTTTATTCAACAGACGCACGGTACTCAAAATATTTACTTTACTCAAATCCAAATCCTTCGGGTCGAGTACACGTGAGTTGGCTAATGAATTCTTAAGCTTTGAAATACGCATTTCAAGCAATCCCTGCGCTTCTTTTGCGGCGTCATATTCCGCATTTTCAGATAAATCACCTTTATCCCTCGCCTCTGCAATTTGTGCACTTATTTTCTTTCTATCCTCTTTTTCAAGGCGAGCTATTTCTTCTCGTAATGCATCAAAACCTTCCTGTGTTAAATAATTTACTGACATAATTCTCGAATTTATATAAAATAACAATGTTGCACTCCTATTGGAGTGCAACATCGCTTCAAAGATACTATTTTAAAGTTATACCTTTAGTTAGACGCTAAATTTAAACGTACTCCAAAGGTATGTGATCCCCCAAATGGGTTAGAATGTCTAAACGAATAGTCTAATCCAAATGTAGTTTCTGATGTCTTGCTTACTGGCAATTCAAATGTAAAACCAGCCATTGCACCTGTAAATGCATTGTTTCTGGTGGTATAATCGAAAATGCCCTTTTCGTATGCATAACCCGCTCTTATCATAAACATATTTTTATAACCATACTCTGCTCCAAGCGTAATTTGATTGGAAGCAAATGCATTGTTTGTAAATGTAAATGCAGGTGTAAGTCTGTGGAAGTAGGTCTCATCTGTCTCGTCTAACTTAATGTCATACGACGCGCTAATATTCATTAAAGTTGGTAAGTTGAACTTAGCTGCTCTTTGTGATACTGTGTACTCAACACCCGAAGTTGGATTTTGAAGCTTTACAGCCAAACCATCACCAGAATATTTAGCATCCGGGCCAATGTTCTTGAGCGATACACCAAATTTTACGTCATTGGTTTTCAGGGTAGCATCTTTATCCAGCGAAGTAATATACTGAATACCTGCATCTAATGCTACACCTTGTACAGAAGCATTTGATATAGATTCTGAAAATATTTTCATTCCTATACCTCCTGATATATTTTGAGTAAAACGTTTTGAGTATGCAAACGAAAGATTAGTAAAACGTGGTTTATACGTACCAATTCCCCCATCTGGCTGCTCGTATGTAGTAATTGGAATATCTCCAATATCATAACTCATAACACCTACACCAAGAACACCGTTTCCTTTTAAATTCTGCGCAAATCCAAAGGTATTGATGTTGATGTCGCTGCCCATTAACCAAGCGGTACGGCTAAAGATAATCTCTGTTTGCTCGGTGTATGCCAAACCTCCAACGTTGTTGTAAATAGACTCTAAGCCAGAAACAGAACTTACTGCAGCCCAGCCCCATCCAGAGCTTCTACCATAGCCATTAATATTAAGTTGTGTAGCACCCGCTTGACCTATACGATCTGGATTACCCGCGAACAAGGTGGTGGTAAGTACTAAAACTGTTGTTATTATTATTAATTTTCTCATTGATTTTGATTCTAATTATTATACTACGCCTAGAATGAATCCAGATCTAATTCTCTCATTATACCCATCCATTTTAATACCTTCTCTCCCAATTCGCCGCAGTCTACGTGTATAATGTATAAACCACTGGCAATAGGTACTCTAGCATTGTTTTTCAAATCCCAATCAACATCGGTTTTTTCATCGTCTTTGCTTATTCGACGAACCAAACCACCGTCAAGCGTGTAGATTGAAATCTCACATTTTTGAGGAAGATTGGTAATTTTCACCTTGTTATCTATCGGGCTACTTTCATATCCTGAGAATGCATAGTATGGATTTGGCACAATGTTGATTAAATCCAATGCATTTTTACCAGCTTCTGTGCTTGTAGCATTTGCAATATCTCTAGTGCTAAATCTGTATTTTGGATTACCGCCGTTTTCACTTGCCGTTTTATCGTAGTATGCATAAGGCTTTTGAACTCTGATTTTTAGTCTGAACTCATTTGGTGGCAAAGGAATTCCATCTGCTCCTTCAACCATAGTTTTACCTGGAGCCAAGTATGAAGGAATTACCCAATCGCAGTTTTGCATAATTTTAGTTAATGCATCTGTTTTAGCTGTCCCTGTTTTGCCAAACAACTCATTGTAATATTGGTCACCTCTATCATAAATGTTCATTTTTGGATGATAGAAGCTACTAATACCTTGGTGAGACCCCATTACGTAAATATAATGACGACCGCCATTACTTGGATACAACGAGTTTATAAAGTCTACTCGACTTGTAGGGTTCCATTTCATATCTCTACCGTTTTGTGAACGTTGATAAGAATCCTCAGTTACTATAATATTTAATCTCTCACCCGTCTCTAGATTGATTGCATAACCAGGGAAAATAGTTTTACCCGAAGGCAACTTGCTTCCGTCTGGTCTTGTATAATCAAGTGTTCCAGTTCTTAAATCGAACTTAGAAGCCCCGCCTTCGTTTAGGCCGGCATCTTCACCAGATTCTAACATAATACACTCACTCCATTTTGATTTATCTGGCGTAATAACCAAGTCGATACTTGAAATTTTATCTAAGCCGGTAGTTTGCATAAATCGATACTCAAAACCTGGACCTTGAACAAAAGTGCTTGGTCTATCTGGAGCTGGATTTGCTGGCGGATTGAATGCAGTTAATCTGTAAGGTGCTGCTCTTCCGTCCCATATTTTTTCAAAATTGCCATTTGGGTCTAATGAAGCTCCTGCTCGTGCAAAGTCCATCCAACTTACATCGTCAAAGTTATCTTGGCTACCTGTACTTCCAGATCTAATCCAGTCATAAAAACCAAAACCTTGAGCCGTTCCGTTATCTTGGTCTGCCATAGCAGTCAACCATTCATTACTTGGGTCTTCAAAAGTGGCATCCCAACTCAAAAATCCGTTTCCTGTTTGTACATCTACCCCCGGATTATTCACTTGTGTAATAGTTACCGCCAGTCCCCAATCAAATATTTTATCACCTGTAGTAGATTCTAAAATCACTTGCTCGTTTTTGAAAGCCAAAGTGGTATCTGCAAAAATGGTATCTCCAGGCAGACGTACTAATATCCACTTTGTATTCTCAGCAATAACGCCGTTCGCATTTTGACTTACATTGCTTTCTAATAAGGTTAACTCATACTCTGCTGAATCAATCTTTAAAGGGTCTATTACGCTCACCTTTACAGGTCCGTGTCCATTTTCATATTTTGGATTTAAAGAAGAATTATTTGCCAAAATTTCCGCCTCTGTCTCGACAGTTAACTCCAGTGTATTACCTCCGTTTCCTAATCCACTCATTCGAATCAATTCTGGACCATCTCCATAGAAAGACTGTAGTTTTGATCCGCTGAAGCGTGGTTCAGATTTGCGTGGTGATGCAGAGAACTTTTGAACTTTACGTCCTTCCAAATACGGTCTTGTAACGCTGCTTCCAGCTGCGTATGAAAGAACAATGTAGTAATACGTTTTGAAATTTACCAATGTCTTGTTTGACCCCGTAGCAAACTGATCTTCTTTTATGCTAAAGGTATGGTCAACGCCTTTGTTTTCTCCCCTTACTTTTAGTACTGGAATATTCGCGCTTACATCGGCAGCAAATTCTAAGTTTGTCAAAAGATCGAATGAATCTGTTAAGTCACACTGAACAATTTCTCTCGCTTTAGAAACATCATTTAATTGAGACAAACTTACTGTACCGTCTTTTAATTGGAATATTCTGTACCCTTGGAAACTGTAATACTCCTCTTGGTTTAATCCGTTAAGTACTGTATCTCTGTATTTCTCAACTCTTCTGCTATTTGTATTTCCAAATGACAAAACCAATTGTTGATCTAATTCTTGCACCTCTACATTTGGTGCATCTGGACCATCTATTAAGTTAAAGCATGAGTTGAATAACTCTTGTGCTTTTTTGCTTGCTTCTTTTAAAAGTCCTAAAGAACCTTCTGCTCCTCCAAATGAAGAACGAGCCCATACAACACCTACTGTCAATCTTTGGATTGCTCCTGGTTGTAGGATAAACGGCCCTGAAGATTGAACAAATCTTCTATCTGCAGGTTGGTTACCAGATTGTCTTTCGTTCCAGTTTTTGCCTGGGTGAGCTGGGTCTGTATCAAAAGGGAACATATAGTTTGCAGGAGTTCCATCTGTCCCTGTAATACCATCACCACCAAACTCAATATCAGCACCCGTTCTCCATTTGCCTTGCAAATAATTGTAAAAATCTGTCGCG
>JBEAPG010000042.1:0-9174 GCA_041164545.1 Bacteroidota bacterium | reverse complement strand
AAGTAGCTGCTTCTAATGCAGACGCTATAAAAGCTATTTTAGATGCCGCGGAAGGTAACTTTGCAGCTCATGATCCAGGTACTTGGGCAGATCAAGCTAAGCTTGCTGCTGAAGGTAAATGGGATGAGCTAAAAAAATGGCAAGATGAATTAGACGGAGGAAAATAAACTCTCTCTAATTATTTAATAATTTTAAAAAAGGCTCTTGATTATCAGGAGCCTTTTTTTGTGCGTATATGATAATCTTCTAGGATGTAAACGGCAGGTTTGCTTACTTCATAAATATTAACACCTGCCCCTATCAAACTTGGTATACCTATAATTATGCCTAAATTACTTTCAATCGAACCGGGTTGATAATTAATAAAATAATAAGAACTTATACCAGCAAACAACAAATTTGTCACTATTCCTAGCTTATTTGTAAACTTGGTGTACCCTGAATATTCAATGCTATAAATATTAGAATATTCAATAGTTTGACCGTTAATTTCCATTGTGCTATCGTTGAACCTTACCAAGCCTTTAATGGTCTCGTTGCCTGTATTTACCCTGTACCATATCATTCTGTTCCAGAAGCTGAATCCAGGAAGCTTATACGTAGTATAATTATTTGCCTTAGATACTAAGTAAATTTTATTGCTTTGTGCATTAGCAGAAGAGAAAGAAATTAATAGAAGGCCTATTAACAAGGCAGGAATAGAAAATTTCAAATTTTATATATATCTGTAGGATTATCTAATATCACTGCCTTATTTCCTCTAATTGCTATTGGACTACGTACTAAATTTGGGTTATTCATCAGCAGATATAACCAATCTCTATCTTCAAAATCTCGGCCTCTTATGTTTGCCTGATAGTATGGTTTAGACTTGTCTAAAATTTCTTTTGGAGACTTATTTAGCTTTGATAATATGTTTTTCCATATGGTCCCCGTACTTTTTGTTTTACCTATGTCTATAGCATTCACCTTGTTTGACAAACTTTTGGCGTATGCTAGCGCTTTCTTAGATTTGCTACAATCTCCTAGGAGATAAAGTTGAATTTCGTCTGTTTTTGTAAGAGTTTTATGCATATGATTTAGGATTTAGTAAACACTAAGATAGCATTTTTTATTGCCAATTGCAACAACAGTATTTTTTCGTACACAAAATCAATGACTTATTTTTTACCGCCTTAGCCAATTTAGTCTCTTTTAGGAGTAAAAAGGGATAAGGTAGCAATCAAATTGTTCAGAACAAAAGAGGTCTTCAATTTGCTTGAAGACCTCCTTGAAACAAATCATTTCAATTTATCCTGCCTTTTCGCAAGAAATTGAAATCTATTATTTAAAATACCTAAAATCTTGTCCTGCTTCTACCTTTAGAAGAACTTCATACATCAGCTTGATACAGTTCTCTATATCGCTATAAGCTACTGTTTCTACAGTAGTGTGCATATACTTTAGAGGAAGAGATATGAGTGCAGAGGCTACACCTATATCGCTATAAGCAAATGCATCAGTATCTGTACCTGTGCTTCGGCTTGCTGCTTGACGTTGCACTTCGATTTTTTGTTCTTTGGCAGTGTCTAAAATAAGTTTTAAAACATTATTCTGCACAGCAGGCCCTGTAGTTACCGCAGGACCTCCACCACATTTGGTGTCGCCTTGTTCTTTTTTATTGTAAAGTGGGCTTTGCGTGTCGTGGGTGACATCCGTTACGAGTGCCAGATTTGGTTTTATTCTTCTACTCGCCATTTCAGCACCTCTTAGGCCTATCTCTTCTTGAACAGAATTTACTACGTATAAAGAGTATGGAAGTTCTATATTGTTTTCCTTGAGCATACGAGCTACTTCTGCTATTATAAAACCACCTCCGCGGTTGTCTATAGCACGAGCCACTACGTACTTTTTATTCAGCTCCATCATTTCGGCATCAAAGGTTACTACTGTACCTACATCAATGCCCATTTTAAGCACTTCTTCTTTTGTCGCGGCTCCCACGTCAATGGTAAGATTGCTAATCGATGGTTGAGGTTCGCGTGCTTTGTCGCGAACGTGAATAGCCGGCCATCCAAACACTCCATCTACTTTTCCTTTTTCGGTATGTAAGTGAACACGCATACTAGGCGCTATTTGATGATCACTTCCTCCGTTTCGAATTACATAAATATATCCGTTGCTATCTATGTAGTTTACAAACCACGCTATCTCGTCCGCGTGTGCTTCAATTACCACTTTGTATTCTTTGCCCGGATTTATTTTGGCTATAACAGTGCCATATGTATCTACTTCATATTCATCTATATACGGTTTCAAATAGTCTAACCATACTTTTTGTCCTGTGCTCTCAAACCCGGTTGGAGCATTTGCATTTAGATATTCTTTTAAAAATTTTTTACTTTCTTTTCTCATTGTATAAAATCAGTTGCCAAAGTTATTTATTGTTGGCTTAAAATAAAATGGCACAGTCAACATCACGATTAGAAATAATTGTACATTCAGTATTAAAATATTAGCCTTATATCAATATCCATTCTTCTATTAAACTAAAAATCCGCAAAGTTTCGTTTGCGGGTTTTTAGGTGATTCAGTTTGCAAGACTACGCTGTTTCTTTTTCAGAAACAGTATTCTGTACTTCCTCTACTGCGTTTGTACGTGACCTTTTTATCCGAATGGATAGCTTATCACTCAGAAAATACATAACTGGTACTATGACTAGGGTAAGGAAGGTTGCGAATATCAAACCATAAATTACAGCCCAAGCCATAGGTCCCCAGAAATCGGCATTTTGGCCACCCCAATATATTTCTGGTTTTCCTTCACTTAGTAATCGTGCAAAGTTTATATTGAAACCAATTGCAAGAGGAAATAAACCTAGTACGGTAGTTATGGCTGTAAGTAATACAGGTCGAAGTCTTGTTCTTCCGCTTTCTACAATGGTTTCAATTATTTCTGGAATACTCAAGAATTCATTGTCATCCAATCCTTTTTCAGCTCTTTTTCGTTGTCTCAGTAAGTTGGTATAGTCAATAAGAACAATGGCATTATTCACGACAATACCTGCTAACGAAATAATACCAATACCAGTCATCATAAAGGAGAAAGTAGTTTGTGTCAAAGCAAAACCTAAAAAGACACCTATTGTACTGAATAAAACAGATAATATGATTATAAAAGGTCCAGCTACAGAGTTGAATTGAGTTACAATAATTAAGAAGATAAGAAATACCGCAAGTATCATCGCACTCATCAAAAAGGCGATGGATTCTCCCTGCTCTTCTTGTTCTCCTGTGAATTTAAACTCATAGCCTTCTTTCATTTTATGATCTGCAAGAAACTCTTTGAACTTGGCAACTATTTCATTTGCGTTAGCGCCTTCATCTACTTCGGAGAAAATGGAAATAACTCTATCCATATCTTTCCGTTTTACCGAACCATAGGTAGAATTATAGCGTACATCTGCTACCGCAGAAATCGGAACTTGGCTTATCTGACCATTAGCCATATTTCTAAAGGTGATGCGCGTGTTCATCAAATTTCCCAAATTGTAACGATAGTCATCTTGTAAGCGCAGTTGAATTTCGTAATCATCTTCTCCATCTTTATATTTTGATATTTCCTTGCCAAGAAGTGCAGTTCTTATAGTGCTTGCAATTTGCATAGTACTTAATCCGAATCTACGCGCTGCTTCTTGATTGATAGACATTTCCAACATTGGCTTACCAATTTCTAAATCCGTTTTTAGTTGGTCTACGCCTGCCACATTTGCATCTTCCATCTTCTTTTTGATTCTTTCAACTTCCGATATCAAGGTTATGTAATCTTCGCCTTTCACCTCTACATTAATAGGTTTTCCTACGGGAGGCCCCATATTGTCTTTAGCAAATGTGAGTTGTGCTTCAGGAAAATCAGCACACGCGTTTTTAATATCTTGCATAATTTCACTTGTAGATACATCAGAAGTGAAAACACGTTTTTCGAATTCTAGAAATGAAACCGTAATACGCGCTTTATTTGGTGAAGATCCGCTTTGCGGGCCTTCATTAGGATCTGCCGTTTTTTCTCCCACTTGAGCCAAAACAGCTTCTACAATTGCTTGATTTTCCGATAAAGCATTGGTAATTCTTGCCTCAAGTTTTTTTGTTATTTCATTGGTTTTTTCAATGTCTGTACCCAGTGGAGTTTCTACAAAAACGTTTACATAGTTTGGCTGCCCTTCAGGAAAGAAAACCATAGGAGGAGTGAATGTGCTAAAGATAATTTGGGTAATAAAATAAATCCCAAAAATGCCCGCCAAGAATGCATAAGGTTTTTTACCTGATAAAGCATAGTTTAAAAAATCGGCATATTTCTTCTCTATTTTAGGCATAATTTTATCCATAACCCAGTTTCCAACAGGTGTAAGGTAGTAACGGTTAGAAATGGATAGAATAACTGCTGCTACAAACAACCCACCCATAATACCAAAACCAGCGAAGTAGAATATAACTGCTATAATGGCTAAAATGAGTTGAGTTACCCAAAACTTACTTTTTTTAGACTGTTCATTGTTTCCGATTTTAATCCAATCGGCAGTTAGCACTGGGTTAATTACCAAGGCTACAAATAGCGAAGATGAAAGAACAATAATTAGAGTAATAGGTAAGTATTTCATAAACTCTCCCATCAAGTCTTTCCAAAACAACAACGGTACAAAAGCCGCAACTGTGGTAGCCGTACTTGCAATAATTGCCGTAGCTACCTCTCCAGTACCTTCTTTGGATGCGCGGTCTTTATTTTTTCCTCTTTCCGAGTACAATCGATAAATGTTTTCAACGATTACAATTCCATTATCTACTAACATACCTAGAGCAAGAATCAATGAAAAAAGTACCATCATATTGAGCGTGGTTCCGCTAAAGTTTAGAATGGCGATGCCCATAAGCATAGAAAGTGGTATTGCAATTCCTACAAACATTGAATTTCGAACCCCAAGGAAGAAGATAAGTACTCCAACAACAAGAAGAACACCCATAATAATGCTGTTTTCCAAGTTGCTTACCATGTTTCTGGTCATCTTACTTTGGTCGTTGGTAATAACAACTTCCAGGTCTTTTGGGAGCGATGCAATTTTGGCTTCCTTTACAATATTTTGAATTTTATCCGCCGCTGCAATTAGGTTACCTCCACTTTTCTTTTTAACATCTAATGTTACTACCGGATTACCATTAAGTCGAGCGAAACTTGTAGCTTCTTTTGGTCCAAAGCTTACGTTTGCAATGTCGCGCAAATAGACAATATTTTGAAATTCATTCTTTACGATAACATTTTCTAAGTCCTTGTAGTCCTTGAATTCTCCATCTATTCTTATGTTTCGTCGTGTAATATCGCCACCCTCAATGCTTTTGATATCACCGCCACTCATCGTTACATTTTCATTTCTAACTGCTTGTTCAATATCTCCCAATGAAAGCTCTAGTGCTTCCATTTTTACACGATCTATAGAGATTTGTACTTCATCTTCCGACAGACCAGAAATATCTACTGAAGAAACTTCAGATAGGTTTTCCATCTTATCTTGCAGATATTCAGCATATTCCTTCAGTTTATCTTGTGGATAGTCACCAGAAACGTTAACGTTCATCACTGGGAACTGCGAGAAATCCATCTCCATTACGTTAGGATCAGCAGGTAGATCATTTGGTAAATCTACTTTTGCTCTGTCAATAGCATCCTTTACTTCTTGGGCTGCTTTTTCGCTTTCTACACTTAGCTCAAATTCAGCAACAATGACACTAAAATCTTGAATGCTCGTACTAGTAAGTTTCTTAAGTCCTGTTATGGTGTTAATTTCCTTTTCAATAGGACGAGTAACCAAGTTTTCCATGTCCACAGGCGAGTTACCCGGATACGGTGTGTTTACATATACTATTGGCTGCTTAATTTCCGGAAAACTTTCCTTAGGCATAGAGCCATAACTGATTATGCCAATTATCGCAATAATGGCAATCATAACATAGACACTTGTCTTATTATTTACCGCCCATGTGGAGAGTTTAAACTCTTTTATAATCTCTTTCATATTCTTTATTAAAAAAAATCTACTGAGTAACGATTTTAACCTCGTCGCCTACAATTACGCTATTTACACCTTCTGTAATCAATTGATCACCAGGAGTAAGGCCAGATTTAATAACAGTTTCGCTTGGAAATTGCTTGTCGATTTCAATGATTCTTTTTTCAACTATACGTTTGTCACCTTGTTCTTTTATAGCATACACAAAGTCATTTTTTCCATCATTTCTTACCAGTTTGGTTGGGATACTAATTACATCGCTTTCTACAAAATCATATGCGGTAATAAGTGCCAATAAATTCGGTTTAAGAACTGAAGCATTTTTAGTTGGTTTTACATACACGGCAAAGGTTCTATTGTTTACGTCTATGACATTTCCTATAGCCGATACTTTTTCTTCAAATTCTACACCTAGTGAAGGATATTTAACTTTTACTGTTTGTCCTACTTTTATTTGACTTAAATATCTCTCAGACACATTGGCTTTTATTTTTACATCAGAAAGATTGACAATACGAGCTACCGGGCCGCTGGTCATACCACCAACCAATTCGCCAGCATTTGCCATTACTTCATCCACAGTACCGTTTATTGGTGAGCGAAGTGTGTATTTTCCTAATTGACTTTTAGCTGTTCCTATACTTTTTTGCAAGTTTTCATATTGATTTTTGGCAGTTAAGTATTGCATTTCACTACCGATATTTTGTTTCCAAAGTTTGTCTTGTTTTTCAAAATTTATTTTAGCCAAACTAAGTGCATTTTCCAATTCACCTATTTGAGAACTTGCTACTGATCCATCAATACTTGCGATAACCTGTCCTTTGCTTACTTTTTGTCCTTCTTTTACAAAAACTTTCACCAAATTACCAGGTACTTCAGGGGAGATAAGTACGTTTTGATCAGATTCTACCAAACCTTGTACTTGAAAGGGATTTTTAAATTGACCTTTTGCAACTTCCATTGCCATAACTGCAATGGCATTTGGTCTGGCTGCTGTGTCAAGCAGTGTAATTTCCGCTTTTACAGCTGAAATTGCCTCGTTTATTTTGGTAAGTTCTTGTTCAAGCGAGTCAAGCTCTGCACGCTTTACATCCAATGCGGTATCCGCTTTTTTACCACAAGCAGCTACTAAAAATAATGCTGCTACTACTAAATAGATTTTATTGTTCATTTTAAAATTTGGTTCTAGAATTTTTTATTGATTGTTGAAATTTCCAATTGCTTTGTCAAGATTTATTTTGGCCACGCTTAGATCGTACATTGCGTTTAAATAATTCGTTTTGGCTGTAGTTAAATCGCTTTCGGCAGTTATCATTTCGAAGCTGCTTCCTACACCTTCCTTAAACTTTACAGCAGTGGTGTTGTAAATAGATTCTGCCAATTTTACACTTTTGCCTTGTAACTCAAGTGTTTTAATAGCATTCAAATATTGTGTACGCGCTTGACTCACTTCCAGATTAATGCCATTAGTTAGCTGTTTGATGGTGTTTTCGGTCTTCGCTATTTCTACTTTGGTTTGATTCACCTTCGCTTTTTTATAAAATCCATCAAATATGGGAACGTTAAGGCTCAATGAATACATACCATTTGGATACCATTTGTTGCCTAATTCATTGAAATTGCCTTGCGTGCCGAAGGTCTGCCATCCATAATTGAAGCCAGCATACAAACTAGGGAAATAGCCAACTTTGTATTGTTTCATATCCAGGTAATTCAATGATTGTTGTTGGTTAAGTAGTTTGTATTCAATTCTGTTCTCTAAATTAAAATCTGATCCATAATTAAGTGCAAAGTTTTCAGGAGTATAGTTAGGTAGGGTAGAAGTAAGTTCCACAGGTTGATTTACGTCCACACCCATACTGTTTAGCAATACTTTTTTTGCTAAGTCAGCTTGATTTTTAAGATTGTTAATGTTTATCTCCAAGTTAGATGCAGATAAAACAAGTCTGTCAACATCTAGTTTTTCAGCAAAACCAGCATCATACAAAGCTTGTGTTTCGTTTTTTAGTTTGTTTATATTAGCTAAACTTTGATCTAGTTGACTAATATTTTCATTTGAGATAAGCGCCATGTAGTATGCTTTTATCACACCTTCGTTTACATCAATTTCCGATTTGGAGGCCATTAAGCGACTGATATTTACAAACTCGCTAGCTGCTTTTAATCCAAGAAAGAAAGTTCCGTCAAAAAGCAGCTGCCTAGCACCAAAGCTGCCCGACATACTGAACGGAACACCAAATTGTACTGGAATAGTTTGTCCTGGTTGACCAAAAGCATCGCCAGGAATTACTTGCGTTGGAATTTCGAACGTATGTGAAAAACTTCCGCTTCCACTTACTTGAGGCAACCCCATACTTTTGATTTCGTCTACCTGATAATTGGCTCGGTCTATATCAAGCAATGCGTTTTTTAAGTTTTGATTGTTTTTAATAGCCATTTCTTGAGCTTGTTCCAAACTTAGCTTTAGCGGCTGGTTTTGGGCAATTGCAGATATGCTTGCAATAAGCCAAATAATAACAAATAATAGTTTTGAATTATATTTCATTGATGTGTTGTTCTAAATAGGTTAAGCCTTCTGCACTACAAATACCGTATAGATGGTACGTAATCATTTGCTTATAAATGGTAACAAAGTCATAATCGCTAGGTTGCTCAGTTAATAGTTTCATTAAACCTTGAATAAGGAGCACGTAAATTCGAGAGATTATATCTGGTTTTATTGTAGACCTAAAAACTCCTTCAGCCATACCTGTTTCTATGTTTTTGCGAATAGACTCCGAAATAAAACCTACCCGGAATGATTCGAATTTTTTCCACTGACTCGGATAGTATTTTTGCAAGTCATATAAAACAGCGTGGTTCATAGATTTGTTGGCTTGAGAGATATATTTGCTCAAGTTTATCATTTTTTGGATTGCATTTTCATCGTTATCAAAATGCTGGGTACACATGTTTTGCTCAGTTGAAATCTTACCATCCATTACCTTGCTTACCAAGTCGCGCTTGTCGTTAAAATGCTTGTAAATGGTTTTTTTACTAATGCCTAAGTCGCGAGCAATGTCATCCATACTTACACTTTTTATACCTACGCGCATAAAAAGCTCTGCAGCTCCGACTAGTATCTTCTTGTACTCTT
>JBEAPG010000041.1:0-9175 GCA_041164545.1 Bacteroidota bacterium | reverse complement strand
AATTTCATCTATGTTAAATAAAGATTAAGCGTGGCAAATGTATTTATTAATGCAATTGCACATATACACATTCAAACAATTTTACCTAGAATAGAATAATTATGAGTATATAAGGTAAAACGGCAAGTAAAATAGAGTCTACTCGGTCTAAAATTCCACCGTGACCGGGAATAAGTGTGCCACTATCCTTTATGCCAAGTTTGCGCTTTAAGTATGATTCCACAAAGTCTCCAAAAGTGCCAAAGAACACGACAACGAAAGCAAGTAAAAATACATTTTCTGGCAATTTTAGCCAGTATTGATTGGCAAAAAACATGACAACCACTGTAATTATTGCGCCACCGACAGCACCCTCAATAGTCTTTTTGGGAGAAACTTTGGGAAAAATGGGTGTTTTACCTATCCATCTCCCAACTGTATAAGCCATGGAATCATAAAGCCAAATTGCGATTAAAAAGAAAAGTAAGTATTCCACCTGGCTCTCATTAGCCTGGGTGTACCAAAATCCTAAAGCGGCTAGAGGTAACCACGTATAGAATACAGAAGCTACAAATTGGACTTTTTGCTTCGCTTTAAAAAAATAAAAAATTATGAATACGCACAACCATTGACCAACAAAAGCAGCCAAATAATGAAACCATTCCAATGTTTTGCTTTCAGATACATTGAGATATACTATAATTCCACCTAGTAGAAAAGGTAAGCCAAACAAGTTTTGCGTTCCTTCTTTTTTGGCCAAAACAGCCAACTCGTTTATAGAAAAAAAGGCTATAAGTCCTACCAATCCCACGAAAAATGGGTTTCCGTAAACTACTGCAGCTACCATAATGACAACATACAAACTACCAGATATAAGCCGAAGAGAAAGGTTAGACATAAAAATTAGATACCTTGTTTTTTGAATACGTTTGGTTGTAATAAAAAATAGCGGCCACAAGCAAAGTCAATATAACCGTTACCGCTATTGGCAGATTGACTGATTCATTAACTGCTTTAGTATAATCGCCATCTGTAATAAAGTATAGCTGAACTACGGCAAGTAAATTATTAATGAAATGCGCAATAATAGAAGTCCAAATAGAGCCTGTCCAATATACCGCATAGGCAAAGGTTGCTGCTAAAAAGAACATTGGTAAAAACTTAAGCACTTGCAAGTGTATAGCGCTGAATATAAGCGAGGTAACAATAATAGCAACATGCATGCTTTTGAACAATCCGTTGCAGACATTCAATAAAAATCCTCTAAAAAACAGCTCTTCAGCCAAGGCAGGTAAAAACGCCATAAACAACACACTGGTAAGGAATGACAGGGTGTTTCTTTCTCCTATCATCGCTTCGTAGGCTTTATTATTTGCCGTATCTTGCGCATTTAACCAATCGTTCAGTGCCGGCCATTGACTCAGGTCTACAAGCTTATTTAGCTCTAGCAATGGTGCCATAAGCGGAAGACCAAAAAATACAAAAGCAAGAGAAAGCAATAAGAAGAGATTCAGATTTGGGCGATGCAAAAGAAGGTAGTCCTTCGCATTGGCTTTTATCAAATAGCTAACTACAATAACAGAAACAATAAGAGGTAGAGAAGAACTGAAAAAAACAAAAACTTTAAGCGCTATGGGTCTATCTGCAAATTGAGACATCACATCTACCCCATCTGTAATATCTTTAATGGAAATACCAAACGCCAAGGCGCCAAGCAAGCCAAAAACGCTGGCACAAAACACAAAAACTCCGATACCCACTAACAAATGAGAGAATGCAGACACTCGATTTGGCCTGTACTTAGGTTCGGAAGATGTATTTTTGCCGTTCGTAAATTCGTCCATAGGTTAAGAATTGGGCAAATATGGTAAAAATAGGTAATATAGATATAGGCGAGTTTCCTTTGCTACTCGCTCCAATGGAAGATGTAAGCGATCCTCCTTTTCGAGCGGTGTGTAAAGCAAATGGTGTAGACCTTATGTACACTGAGTTTATATCAAGTGAAGGGCTTATTAGAGATGCCGTAAAAAGCACACAAAAGCTAGATATATTTGAGTACGAACGGCCTATCGGAATTCAAATTTTTGGTAGCGAAATTGAATCTATGAAAGAGGCCACTGAAATTACCACACAAGCTAAACCAGATATTATTGATATTAATTACGGTTGCCCGGTAAAAAAAGTAGCTTGCAAAGGTGCAGGTGCAGGCATTTTGCAAGATATACCAAAAATGGTTGCAATGACAGCAGAAATAGTGAAAAGCACACACTTACCAGTAACTGTGAAAACCAGATTGGGATGGGATGAAAATTCTAAGCACATAAAAGAAGTGGCCGAAAGGTTGCAAGATGTTGGTATTCAGGCTTTGAGTATACACGGACGCACGCGGAAACAAATGTATAAGGGGGAAGCAGATTGGACGTTGATAGGAGAAATAAAGGATAATCCGCGTATAAAAATTCCGATATTTGGTAACGGAGATATAGACAGCCCACAAAAAGCTAAATTATACAAGGAAAGATATAATGTGGATGGAATAATGATCGGTAGAGCTTCTATCGGCTATCCGTGGATTTTCAATGAAATAAAGCATTATCTTAAAACAGGCGAGATACTAAATCCACCCACTATCCAAGAACGTGTAAATGTATGTAAGCAACATTTCAATTTTTCGATAGAATGGAAAGGTGAAACGCTCGGAATAGTAGAAATGAGAAGGCATTACAGCAATTACTTCAAAGGAATATCTCACTTCAAAGAATACAGAAGCAGATTGGTTCAAAGTATGGACGTATCCGAAATCTATGAGATATTAGACGAAGTACAAACCGAGTTTGCCGGATTTGAGTTTGTGTAAATTCTAAATTTTTAAAAAAAATAAAGCAAAAGACAAATAACTAAAGCCAACGTAGTAATTGGAGCTGAGACAGAAACTAAAACTCGGAAAAAAGTTGCGAAAAAGGGTTTTTTCTTTTTAACGGAATAGTAAAGAGAAACAACAAGGATAAGTAATAAAAGGGCTACAACAATGTAAAAAACGAAGCCCATTAATATCCAAATCATTGCTATCATATGCTAAAGAATGCCATTTAATTGCTTAGCAATGAACGCTAAAACTATTGCACACAATAACAGCATAAAAATAAAACTTCGCCAAAAACCATGTCCCGTATTCTTAGCATTTCTGCCTACCAAATATGAAATGAAGATTGAAGCAATCGCTATTAAATATATCATTGGATAGAGCTAGCAACAAAAGACTGCCAATCTTGTAACAACTCCTTCTTTAATACCCTTGGAAATTTGTTTTGAGCGCCTTCTTTTCCTTTTTCTCTCATCCAGTCGATAAACAGATGGGTTGGAATAAGGTGAACCACTACATTTTTTAGTGCTGCTGATCGTTCTACAGCATAGTCATCGTTAAGCACCTTAAGGGTCAGATCCAATTTTTCTTTAATTTCTTTTTCCTTTGTTCTGATAGCTGCATCGTCACAAGCGATGTACCATTCGTGAGCAAAAAAACCTTCATATGGAATTCCACTAACTGTAAATTCTTCAAAAACCGTATCATATTCATCTGCAACCAGTTCTATCGCTCTATTCATATTATCTACCGAGAGGTGTTCGCCGCAAAGCGATAAAAAATGCTTGGTTCTTCCTGTAATTTTTATTTCACATCGATCAAGATTCGTAAACTTAATAGTATCGCCAATTAGGTATCTCCACGCTCCAGAACACGTAGATATTAATAGCGCATACTCCTCTTCCAAATTAACCTGAGATAGGGTTTTAGAAACCGCATTTGATTTTAATTCTCCCCCTTCAGTGAAATTGGAACTGTTAAAAGGAACAAACTCAAAATATATACCGTTTCTAAGAAGTAAACGCATACCTCCTTCGCTGTCTTCTCTATTTTGATACGCCATAAAACCTTCTGATGCCAAATAGGTTTCAAAATATTTTATTGGTCTCCCCATTAGGCCATCCAATGCCTTCTTGTACGGCGTAAGACTTACACCTCCGTGAATATACGCCTCAAAATTGGGCCATATCTGGTGTATATTATCTACATTATACTTATCCAAAATATTTTCGAAAAGCAACTTAATCCAAGCTGGTACCCCAGCAACCATGCCTACATCCCAGTCTTTGGCTTCACTTGTAATTTTGGCTATTTTTTCTTGCCAATTTTTTTCGCGACGTATTTGCACACCAGGTTTGGAAATACGTTGAAACAAAATAGGAACACTACCTGTAGTAATTCCACTCAAGTCGCCTGAATAATACACCCCATTGTATTCCAACTCAGTACTTCCACCTATCATCAACCACTTTTTGGCAATATGATCTTTTGGAACATCCGTTTGTGCTATAGACAAGATTTGCCTCATACTTGCTCTCTTGATTGCCTTAAGCATTTGATCACTAACAGGTATATACTTGCTGCTTCCGTCTGAGGTGCCAGAACTTACTGCAAAATTCTTGATAACACCAGGCCAAGTTACATCAGGCTCTCCCATTCTACTTCTCGCCCACCAAGGCAACATACGCAGATAATCTCCAATCGCTGAAGCTTCTTGGTAGTCAGACAAAAGAGATGGGGAATCTACTATTTCACTAAAATTATGCTTAATACCAAAAGTGGTGTTTTCCGCCTTTGTTAGTAGCTTTTGCAATGTTTTTTGTTGTACCAACTCACCCTCTTCAATGTTTAGTTTTAAAAAAACTCCTCTTTTTTTAGCTTCTGTGATTAATCTTTGTAGCCCTAACACGATTTCAAATTTAGTTGAAATCAGTGTATAGTTAAATTATGGAAGAAACAGCAACAGATAAGTGGTTTAAAATTAGAAGTTTAATTGAAAGCGTATTCAATAAGACACCTGATTTAAGTGCCATTTTATATATAATTGGAATGCGAGAATTAGGTTTACCAAGATCTAAGTTTAGCAAGGAAGAAAAGGTACGGCTAATGCACATTGCCACTTGTAGGGTATTGAGTACCTCCGGACATTATAAACTTACTGGCGTAGATGAAAAAGAATGGCCAGTCTGGGAATTGGTGGATAAACTGCCAAACCAAGATTTGTTAGAACAGGAAATGTATCTTAGACACCACATAATCAATTACTTTGAAGAGGAGGAGTTGATATAATTTCGGGTTGTTATAGGATGTAAGATATACGATTTAAGACATTTTTCTGATGTCCGTTAGTACTAAAGGTTGACCAAAAATAGTCAATGAATTGGAAATTAGCTATAGACAAAAAACATAGAGAAGCTTGAAATGCAATAAAACTATATAAATCGCAAAAACCTTAATCAGAGCAACTCAAAAATCTAAAATCATTACCCCTGATAATATGTTTTGCAAGAACTGAAGGCCTTTTGCCCTGCTTCTCCCCCCTTTTCCACATTTCTTGTGCACCAAACTTAATGAAATACCTTTGCACAATTTTACAAGTAAATGCCAAAAGATTCTAGCATAAAACACGTTCTCATTATAGGTAGTGGGCCAATCATTATAGGTCAAGCATGTGAGTTTGATTACTCAGGTAGTCAAGCAGCACAGAGTTTGAGGGAAGAGGGAATAGAGGTTTCACTTATCAACTCAAACCCTGCAACCATTATGACCGACCCAAGTATGGCCGATCATATCTATTTATTGCCACTTACTGTTCAAAGCTTTGAGAAAATATTGCAAGAGCAAAACATCACCCACGTATTGCCAACAATGGGTGGTCAAACTGCATTAAATTTGGCAATAGAAGCTGACGAAATTGGACTTTGGGAAAAATACAATGTAAAAATTATTGGTGTTGACATAGCGGCTATCGAAAAAACAGAAAACCGCGACTTGTTCCGTTCGTTTATGATTGAATTGGAAATTCCAATTGCGGTTTCAAAAATTGCTAATTCATATTTAGAAGCGAAAGAAGTTGCCCAAGAAATTGGCTTTCCATTAGTTATTCGCCCAAGCTATACACTAGGCGGATATGGTGGCGGATTTGTACATAAAAAAGAAGACTTTGATACTGCAGTAAAAAGAGGACTAGAAGCATCGCCAACGCACGAAGTACTTGTAGAGCAAGCAGTTATCGGATGGAAAGAATACGAACTAGAATTGCTTCGCGACGGCAATGACAACATCGCGGTAATTTGTACCATCGAAAATTTTGACCCGATGGGCATTCATACCGGAGACTCTATCACTATTGCTCCTGCTATGACGCTTAGCGACACTTGTTTCCAAGAAATGCGAAATATGGCATTTCGAATGATGCGCAATCTAGGAACTTTTGCTGGAGGTTGTAACGTGCAATTTTCTGTAAATCCTGAAGATGAACAAATTATTGCAATAGAGATAAACCCCAGGGTATCGCGTAGTTCTGCATTGGCATCTAAAGCAACAGGTTATCCAATTGCTAAGATAGCCGCTAAACTCGCGTTGGGATATTACTTAGATGAGTTAAAAAATCCTGTAACTAAAACTACCTCCGCGTTTTTTGAGCCTTCCATAGACTATACCATTATTAAAATACCGCGTTGGGATTTTAACAAGTTTAGAGGAGCAGAGACTACGCTTGGCTTGCAAATGAAATCTGTAGGCGAGGTAATGGCAATTGGCAGAAGTTTTCAAGAAGCACTACAAAAAGCGTGTCAATCGTTAGAAATCAAACGATTAGGTATAGGTGCTGATGGTTATGAACTAAAAAAACTCGAACCAATCATTCACAGTTTAGAAAACCCAAGCTGGGATAGAATTTTCCATCTGCATGATGCAATGGCTTTGGGTGTTCCTATTACATCCATTCAAAAAATCACCAAAATAGACCGTTGGTTTTTAGAGCAAATTTATGAGATCGTAAAAACCGAACGCGAAATAAAAAAATACTCCATTGACAATATAGATCCTGAAATACTTCGCATAGCTAAAGAAAAGGGATTTGCCGATGCACAAATCGCACACTTGCTCGGTGGTGGTGTTACTGATACTGATGTCTATAAAAAGAGAACCACATTAGGTATTAATAGGATTTATAAAATGGTAGACACTTGTTCTGCCGAATTTAGTTCGCCTACCAACTACCTGTATTCGAGCTTTGACGGCGAAAACGAGAGTAAAGTAACGGATAAAAAGAAAGTTATCGTTATTGGCTCAGGACCAAATCGAATAGGGCAAGGAATTGAATTTGACTATAGTTGTGTACACGGAATAAAAGCAGCTCAAGAATTAGGCTATGAGGCCATAATGATAAACTGCAATCCTGAAACAGTAAGTACAGATTTTAACACAGCGGATAAACTCTATTTTGAACCTATATTTTGGGAGCACTTGTATGATGTAATACAAACAGAGAAACCAGAAGGAGTTATTGTACAACTAGGCGGCCAAACTGCACTTAAATTGTCCCAAAGACTTAGAGATGAAGGGATTAAAATACTAGGAACCTCGTTCGAAGACATGGATTTGGCTGAAGATAGAGGCTCTTTTTCAAACCTTCTAAGAGAATTAGAGATTCCGTACCCTAAATTTGGTGTGGCAGAAAATGCATACGAAGCCATAGAGGTAGCAAAAGAAGTAGGATACCCTGTTTTGGTACGACCAAGTTATGTGCTAGGTGGCCAAGGAATGAAAATTGTAATAAATGATGAAGATCTTCAAAGCGCAGTTATTGACTTACTTGGCGATTTGCCTGGAAACAGAGTATTGATTGATCATTTTTTAGACCGTGCAGAAGAAGCTGAAAGCGATAGTATATCAGATGGTGACGATTGTGAAATAATTGGAATTATGGAGCACATAGAGCCCGCTGGAATTCACTCGGGCGACTCATCTGCTGTATTGCCTCCATTTAGTTTGTCAGAAAATGTGATAAACAAGATAGAAGAATATACTAAGAAGATAGCTAAAGCGATGAATGTAAAGGGTTTACTAAACATTCAGTTTGCGGTGAAAAATGAAGATGTATATGTAATTGAAGCAAACCCAAGAGCAAGTAGAACCGTTCCGTTTATATGTAAAGCATATCAAGTTCCTTATGTAAACATAGCAACCAAAGTTATGCTGGGCGACAAAAAGCTTAAAGACTTCGATATTAAACCAGTTAAGCATGGTTTTGCTATAAAACAACCGGTTTTCTCTTTCAATAAGTTTCCAAATGTAAACAAAGAGCTAGGACCAGAAATGAAATCAACTGGTGAGGCTATACTCTTTGTGGATAGTATAAAAGATCCTGTTTTCAGAGACTTATACAGTCAGAAATCAATGTATTTAAGTAGATAATTTATGTTTAAATATATCATACTTGGTCTATTAGGATATTGGATACTTAAACGCGTATTTAAAATATCTCAAGTCGTACAACAAGATGGTAAAGACCCTATAGATCAAAACCGAAAAAACAATCCACCACAAGACAATCACGGAGGTGAATACGTAGACTACGAAGAAGTTGAATAGATTTTCTAACAAAACCAGAAGTAATCTTTAGATTTTGTCACGCCAAAAGAATTCAATTGAAGTTGGATCTTTGGTTTGTCCTCCGGAGATGAAACTGCAATAATTATTTGATAATCTACCAAATTCAAGGCATTAATATCTTGAATTATAGTTCCATAAATATCTGCTCCAATCTTTTTTTCGTTAGCAGTCGCCCATAAAAAATATTGGCTTCGATCTTTTAACAACTGAGCCATTCTTTTTCCTTTCTTCCCAGCACCCCAAACCAACAACGGCTTTTCACTATTTCTGTCTATATCTAAGAAGTAATGCACTTTCAAAGGATAATAAGCCATTGGAAAATAAACGGGTAACTTTCGTGAAGTGCGGTTTTGACTATCTCGCCATAGGTGTATTATATTTTTAAGATGTATAACCTTAAGCCCTGATTTATAGACTCTAAAACACAAATCGTAATCTTCTGGTAGAAGATCAGAATTGAAAGCTCCTAAGCTTTCAAAGTCATCTCTATGCATTAGCCAAGCAGGTGATGGAAGAGTGCATTCCATATACACATCTTGCCAAATATTTTCTGAATCCATTAGTCTATTCAACCAGCTTTCATAATTCTGAAAACCCAAACTGACTAGCAACTTATCCGAAAAGTACTTTACCTTACCCGTTACTATAGAATTGGGACGCCAAGCATCCAACATCATTTTAAGCTTGTTTACGGGCATAATGTCGTCTGCATCC
>JBEAPG010000040.1:0-9191 GCA_041164545.1 Bacteroidota bacterium | reverse complement strand
CGAAAAAAATAGAGACGGTGCTATTGGCGAAGCTCAAGCTTTTCAAGATCAACGTATTAAAGTATCTGACGCTAATGCTATGGCGATAGAAGGAGAAAACTTAGCAAAAATAAAAGTTGCTAATTCGGAGGCATTGCGAAGACAACGAGAAGCTGAAGCTGAAAAAATGGCCATTGCTTCTGAAAAAGTACAAGCGGAAAAGGCACTCGAAGAAGCATACGCCGCGGAACGTGAAGCAGAAGCTGCAAGGGCCGCAAGAGAAAAAGCAACTCAATACGCTGATATCGTAATCCCAGGCCAAATTGATAAGGAAAAAGTAGAAATTGCTGCAGAAGCAGAGGCTGAACAAACACGACGGATAGCCAAAGGAGATGCAGATGCCATATTTGTTAAAAAAGATGCAGAAGCACGTGGTTTATTCGAAATACTTACCAAACAAGCCAAAGGTTTTGAAGCTCTTGTTGCTTCGGCAGGAGATAGCCCACGCGATGCTGTGGTGCTACTAATTGCTGACAAATTACAAGAACTATTTGAGCTACAAGCTAAAGCCATAAGCAATATTAAAATAGACAAAGTTACTGTTTGGGATGGCGGCAATGCAACTGACGGTAAAAATGCCACATCTGGTTTCTTATCAGGTATGTACAAATCGGTACCTACTTTGGAAGATATTTTTAATATGGCGGGTATGCAATTGCCTGAATATTTAAAAGGCAAAACCATAGAGGAAGCCAAAGAAGTGATAGCAGAGAAAAACAAAACTACAAAAAAAACTCCTCCTAAAAAGGAAGAGTAAATAGGGATTATGGCTTAGTCTATCTGGCTTTATATTTATTCCATACGGTGAATATACAGCTATACATTTGATGCATACGTAATTGGGTTATGTAGTGAAAAACTAACCATTTCACCAGGGTAGAAGTATGTATCTATCCAAAAATATTCGTAATCAATTATAAAACCGTGATGGTCGTAAGTACGCACTTCAAACTGCACTGCATCTATGTATGTTTCGCCATCATTATATAAATCTCCCTGTATATCTGTGCCAAATCGATCACTCTAATAATCGAAGTAAACGTCGGCATCTGTTATTAGATAATAAGGCACTTCATCTCTTACACATCCTGTTAGTGCCATCAATCCGAGTCCAAAAATCATCATCCATTTTTTCATATCTATGTTTATTAAAGTGCACAACTTAATCAACTAACCCATCGTGCTTTTAGCCATTTGTTTGCTATAAATAAGGTAATTGCTATCATCACCCTATATATTTCAATATCTAAGCCAAAAACCAAGTTTTACATACCCTTTGCAAAATTGTTGTGGCCGTTTAGTAACTTAGTCTTTACTTTGAACCCAACCATGAAACGTATTGGAATTATCATTTTGCTAGCATTAGCTGCAATAGGCACCTATTATTATGTAAATAAAAGTGAACCGCAAACTATCACGACCATAGATACCTCCTTTGCCATTAGTAATACCGAATCAGTAGATAAAATAAGATTATCTGATCGCGAAAACAATGAAGTAATTCTCACAAAAGAAGGAGACCAGTGGATGGTAAATGGTGTATACCCTGCTTTTATGCCAGTTGTAGATTTGTTTTTAAATGAAACTATAAATAAAGTAAGAATAAAAGGGCCCGCTGCTAAAGCCAGTCACGATAATATAATTCGATATATGCTGGTAAAATCTGTGCATTGCGAAATATATCAAGATGGTAAAAAAACGAAAGATTATTACGTAGGCGGAAGCAATACGGATGAAACCGGAACATACGTACATTTAACTGGAGCAAAAACACCATACATTGCCTACATACCTGGCTTTAAGGGAATTATAACACCAAAGTATTCAACAGATGCCCGCGATTGGTACAGCAAAACAATTTTTGATTACGACATAGAACAAATTGGTAGCATAGAAGTAACAAACTACGCTGAACCAAACGAATCGTTTAAACTCATCCAATCGGACGGTACTTTTATTATGCAACCTCCAGGACCAATAAGCCAGCAAGCTGCAAAAAGTTATTTCGCATTGTTCAAGTTTAAGAACTTTGAAGGTTATGCACCATACTTGAAACCTGAGACAAAAGATAGTATCCGTCGCCAGCCTCCTTTTATGGAAATTGCCGTTACAAGCAAGCAAGGAAAAACAACGAAATTGGCCTTACGAAGAAAAGGGGATTTTGATGGCAATCAGACCTTGCACGACAAAAAAGGTGATGTAATAGTAGGCGATGTAGAGCGATACTTTGCCACCTTTACCGGAATGGATAGTTTGGTTACTGTACAAGATTATGTTTTTGGGAAAATCATAACTTCTAAAAGCTTGTTTAAACCTTAGTATGTCTTGGATAGATTGGGCTGTTTTAGCACTTACACTACTCACCATTAGCCTGTATGGAATATGGAAAACCCGAGGGAGTAAAAACCTAGAATGCTATTTAGCATCAGATAGGCAAACACCTTGGTGGGCTATAGGTCTAAGCATAATGGCTACCCAAGCCAGTGCTATTACATTTATTTCTACTCCAGGAATGGGCTATGAAAACGGACTACGATTTGCTCAATTTTATTATGGTCTGCCCATTGCTATGATAGTAATTGCGGTATGGTTTGCACCTCGTTTTTTTCACTTAAAAGTATTTACAGCCTATGAGTTTTTAGAAAAACGGTTTGATGCAAATACACGAATGTTCACCGCCTTTTTATTTCTGGTACAACGCGGATTAGCAGCTGGAGTTACTATATACGCTCCTTCCATTATTCTTTCGCAAGTACTCGGTATTCCTCTGCAAATCAATATTTTGCTCATTGGTTTTCTAGTCATCTTGTATACCGTTTCTGGCGGGACTAAAGCTGTAACCCAAACGCATAAGCAGCAAATGGCCATCATCTTTGCTGGGCTATTTATCGCATTTGGTTTTCTGCTGTATTACATCCATCAAAAAATATCTATTTCTGAGGTAATACAATTGGCTTCCGCTGAAAAAATGTTAAATGCTTGGGATACTAATTTTGATTTGAAAGACAGATACAATGTATGGTCTGGTCTAATTGGGGGAAGTTTTTTAATGCTCTCCTATTTTGGCACGGATCAAAGTCAAGTGCAGCGTTATCTTACAGGTAAAAGTTTGAAAGAAATTCGAGTAGGTCTGTTCTTTAACGCAGTGCTAAAAATACCAATGCAACTGTTTATTCTTTTTTTAGGCGTGATGGTTTTTTGGTTTTACACGTTATATGAAAAACCAATTAGTTTTGATAAGAACAAAGTAGTTGCGCTTCAAACAGAACAAAGTGAGGGATTTAAACAACTTAGTGAGCGAAATGCAATAATTCAAGAGGCCAAAAACCACAAACTCACTGCAATAGAACTAAGAGGTATAGCTGCAAAACAAGCTGCTATAAGTAAACAGGCTAATGAACTAATAGACAAAACTGAATACGTAAGCAAAGTCAAAGAAACTGACTTTGTGTTTATAGCATGGGTTCTAGAATGGCTGCCTATAGGAATAGTAGGATTGCTTTTGGCTGTTATTTTTTCTGCAGCTATGAGCAGCACATCTGCTGAACTAAATGCCTTGGCTACTACCAGCATGATCGATTTTTACAAGCGAAAGTTTGGCAGCACAAAAACAGATGATCATTATTTAAATCGTTCTAAACTGTTTACACTTTTGTGGGGCTTGGTGGCGATAGCTTTTGCCAGTATTGCCTCACTTTTCGATAATCTGGTAGAGTTTGTAAACATCCTTGGTTCTTTGTTTTACGGTACAATTCTGGGTATTTTTTTAGTTGCCTTTTATCTAAAAGAAGTGCAAGCAAACGCCGTTTTATTGGGTGCTTCAATAGCGCAACTTTTTATTTTATTTATTCACTTTTTTAAAGATCAAATGGCAGAATGGACGGGCACCGAAGTATCATTTCTGTGGTATAACTTTATTGCTTGCCTAATTGTATTGATACTGGCTCCCATTTTTCAATTTAGCTTTTCTAAAAAATAATACCTAAAAACCGTAGGTTTCGCTTGCTGTGCGCCATTTGGATAGCACCGTAGCCATATCTTCTGGCAATTCACTGTTAAACTGCATCCATTCTTTGGATGTTGGATGCTCAAACCCGAGCGACTTTGCGTGTAGCGCTTGTCTTGGCAAAATGGAGAAACAGTTTTCTACGAATTGCTTGTATTTACTAAAAACCACACCTTTTAGTATTCTATCTCCACCATAATATTCATCACTAAAAAGAGGATGCCCCAAGTGCTTCATATGCACTCTAATTTGATGTGTTCTTCCAGTTTCTAAATTGCACTTTACAAAGCTTACGTATAAAAAATCTTCTAGCACTTTGTAATGGGTAACAGCGCGCTTGCCCTTTTCATCCTCCTCAGTATAGGTGACATATTTTTTTCTATCGTATTGATCTCTGCCGATATAGGTACTTATTGTCCCTTCTTTTTCCTCAAAGCTGCCCCAAACAAGTGCATTGTACGTTCGTTCTATGGTGTGTTTTTTAAATTGCTTACTTAAGTGCGCCATTGCCTCGTCGGTTTTGGCTATTACCATAAGCCCAGAAGTATTTTTGTCAATGCGGTGCACCAACCACGGGCGTGTCCCAATATAATGAGCTGGTGTTTTGAGATGAAAGGCCAAAGCATTTAATAAAGTGCCCGTGTAATTTCCAAAACCAGGATGCACAACCATACCCGCAACTTTATTAATAATTATTAGGTCATCGTCTTCATAAACAATGTCAAGTGGAATATCTTCAGGAATGATTTCAAGTTCATTGGGTTCTTTTTCTACTTTTACCTCAATTATATCGCCCGGCCTGATTTTATAACTTGCCTTAACTGATTTGCCATTTACCTCTACAAGCTTCTTTTCAATAGCATCCTGCACCCTATTTCTACTTGCTTTTTCTATTCTATTTACTAAAAATTTGTCTAATCTGAAGGGCTCTTGGCCTACATCTGCAACAAAGCTGTATCGTAAAAACAATTCCTCCTCAGTATGCGCGCCCTCCTGTTCAGTTTTTGCCATATAATTTGTTGATTATTTAATTTACTTACTTGTCCGTAGCTTTTATCTTTGCCTAACACAAAGGTATTACGAATAAAGAACATACACATGATAACACACGAATCATCTCTAGAAAACTTTACTGAACAATTTGACTGGGTTCTGGAACACTATACTTCACACGGCTTGGGCATTGACGATTTTGACAACATTGTAATGGGCGGTTTAGGAGGAAGCGGTATAGGCGCAATTATTGCTAAAAACTGGTTCTACGACAAATGCAGCATTCCTATTGAGGCGGTAGCGGATTATCATTTGCCAAAATACATCAATAGAAAAACTCTGGTTATCCTCAATTCGTATTCAGGAAACACAGAAGAAACGCTTTCTATGTTTGAAGAAGCCAAAGCTGCTGGATCACATATACTAATTATTACCTCAGGAGGAAAACTAAAAGAGTTAGCAGAAGAAAACAACTTGCACATCTATCCTTTGAAAGGCGGATTTCAACCAAGAATGACTATCGGCTTTGGACTAAGCTATCTGCTTATCATAATCGGCGAATTGTTGGGTCAAGATATTAAATCTGAAATAAAAGAAATCAGAGATGGTTTCGAAGAAAATCAAGAACGCCAGATAGAAAGCGGCAGACGTATTTTCGAGTTTTTCAAAAACACACTTAACCATAAGTTTGTGATAGTAGCTGATCGAGAATTTGCGCCAGTGGCTGTTCGATTTACACAGCAAATCCAGGAAAACGCAAAGCTAGAAGGTTTTGTAAACGTGCTTCCAGAAAGCAACCACAATGTTATAGAAAGCTATACAGATAAGCTACCTACCAACTTCGTAATGCTTTATTCTGAAGAAAACCCGCGCGTTGGTGCTCGTTTTGACTTTTTGATATCCCATTTAGAGTTGGAAAATAACAAGGTATTGCCTCTCCAAATTCCAGAATACACGCTTTACAGCATTTTTGATGTGATTTATAGACTAGACTGGGTAAGTGTATTAAGTGCGCGCGAAGTAGACGGAGACTTAATGAATGTGCCTATTATCACCAACTTAAAAGAGTTTTTAAGTAATCTAGAAATTTCAGAAGAATAGGTTAAAACCCATTTCGTCGATATTGTTCTAAGAATTTTTATAGGGCGAAATCAACTAACAGAATATTGACTAAACTTTGCAGCGTTTTTTTATAAACACTGCAAATGGTTTGGATTTATTTAATCGCTTTTATTGTACTTCTTTTGATGCTTGACTTGCTGGTATTAAGTAGGTTAGGCAATAAAACTAATACAAAAGCTGTAGCAATAGAAACCTCATTTTGGGTAGCCATAGCTGCCCTTTTTTTCGTTTGCTGTTTTTTATCTTTATACAAATTCGCTAGTCAATAATCCAAATAATCTAACTGCAAATCAAGCAGTAATGAAGTATTTGAGTGGATACCTGATTGAGCTTTCACTAAGCATGGATAATCTATTTGTAATTGCCATGATATTTGCAAATTTTAAAATACCAATAGCCAATCAACACAAACCACTTTTTTGGGGAATTTTAGGGGCACTGGTTTTTCGTGGAATTATGATTGGGGTAGGTGTAGTTTTAATACATAAGCTATCTTGGATAACCTACGTATTTGGTATTTTCTTACTCTATACTGCGTTTAAAATGCTAACGACCGACGAAGAAGAAAGCGACAAAAACTACCTGCAAAAACTAAGACAGTACTTTAGAGTAAGTAACAAACTAGAAGGTGATAAATTTTGGACAATACACAACGGTGTAAAAATGGCCACACCACTTTTCGCAGCCTTAGTTATGATTGAGTTTACAGATCTTATTTTCGCTGTAGATAGTATTCCGGCCGTACTGGCTGTAACTACTGACCCTTTTATTGTATTTAGCTCCAATATGTTTGCCATCTTAGGCTTAAGGTCTATGTACTTCTTTTTAGCCAATATGATGGACAAGTTCATTTATCTAAAATACAGCGTTTTTGCCATATTGCTTTTTGTGTCTGTAAAGCTACTTACTTTGTCTTTTGTGGAAATACCAGAGTGGTTCTCACTTTTATACATCGGACTGTGCTTAGGTTTAGGCATTCTTGTTTCGCTCAATCATTTAAAACTAAAATCAAAATAATTAATTCAAATTTCACCCATGTTATTAATCATTGTATTTGTAATTGGCTACTTAGCCATAGCTTTAGAGCACAAACTATCTATTGACAAAGCTGCAATAGCACTCGCTACTGGTGTACTATGCTGGCTGGTTTATCGCTTTGGTTTTGATGGGGATATAGAACTACTTAACGAAGGATTGATTGAAAAGCTAGGAGAAATTAGTAGTATATTGTTTTTCCTATTGAGTGCCAAGACAATAGTAGAGCTCATTGATACTCATAGAGGATTTGAGCTTATTACATCAAAAATAAGGACCACAAATCCCTACACCCTTTTAGTCATGGTTTCAGTTATTACCTTCGTTATGTCATCTATTCTTGATAACCTTACTACGGCCATAGTTATGGCTGCGCTTATTAAGAAAATTATGAAAGGAGATGAAATGAAATGGCTTTTTGGAGGATTTGTAGTTATCGCAGCAAACGCAGGCGGTGCTTTCTCCCCAATTGGCGACGTCACTACAATTATGCTTTGGGTAGGTGGCCAAATCACATCCGTAAAAGTTATATCCACAGTGCTACTTCCTAGTATCGTATGTTTGGTTGTACCTTTAACTTTAGCCTATTTTCCATTCAGAAATTATGAGCCAATCCGCCCAGCAGAGCTTGAAATGAAAAATGATATTCCAGACAATGAAAAACGACTTGTACTCATTTTAGGCATCATCGGACTAGTAAGTGTTCCTGTGTTCAAAACCACAACTCATTTACCTCCTTTTATGGGTATTTTATTGAGTTTAGCATCTTTATAGATATTCACTGAGGTACTTCATAGAAATAAAAAAGATCGAAATAAAGAAAAGTTAAAAGTTACCTCAGTATTACAACGTATAGACACACCATCTATCCTTTTCTTCCTTGGTATTTTATTGGCGGTAGGTGCATTAGAAAAAGCAGGATTTTTACATCATCTAGCAGAAACATTGGATGAAAAAGTTGGAAACATCTATGTCATTAATACAATAATAGGATTGCTTTCTTCGGTTGTAGATAACGTTCCTTTGGTAGCAGGCGCTATGGGAATGTACAGCCTTGACACCTTCCAGGTAGACAATACTTTTTGGACGTTATTGGCTTACACAGCAGGTACAGGAGGATCTGTATTAATAATTGGTTCTGCGGCCGGAGTAGCAATTATGGGATTACTAAATATTAATTTTATCTGGTACCTTAAAAGAATAAGCCTATATGCCTTGGCTGGCTACTTTGCGGGAATTGCGGTATATACGCTTATCAATTAGGGTAATATCTTATCGCTAGGGTTCTTTCCCATATAAAATTGGGAAGTGAGAGAAAGACTTTAAAATTAACTGTATAAATGATTTATCCGCTTTGGGTTCTCCTGCGAGGACCCAGAAGACCATTTGTGCTATGTTTTCTTGATGGTGCCAACTAGATTTTTTGAAATAATTGGTCTCCGCTAAACGAGGTATTTGTATGGTATTTAGTCCCTTGCTCATTTCTCGATACAAATTTTTGCTCCACTTTGTTTCACATTCGCCGCAGGCGAACACTCGAAATGACAAGTCTCATCAACTAAGTTTCTAAAAGTAACAAAAAAGCTAAACTACTTTTATTTTCCTCCATTTTGCTACAGTCTTTCCGCTAAAAATTAAAAGGAGCTTCTCATTTACGGACAAGGTGGAAGTTGCTCAAAATTTTCTATTTCGCTATTAATTATTCTTCTCGCTCGCACTGCTTATATTTTTTTGCTCCAATACCTTGAAACCAAAGTCCGCAGTGGTGGAATGGGTAAAATAAAAAAGGTCGGTTTGGACGCATCAGTGCTTTCGTACTTCAATTTCAGACACACTAATTGGGACACTGCCTTCTCTTCAGCACACTCGCAAGCTTCGTCCAGCACTTATCTTGAAATACAAGCGAAAAAAAAGGGTTGAAGTTCAAAACTTCAACCCTTTTATCTTTTATCAGCTATTTGCTTACTTTTTCTTTCTCTTAATTTTTAAGAAATCA
>JBEAPG010000039.1:0-9253 GCA_041164545.1 Bacteroidota bacterium | reverse complement strand
AGTCGGTACTTGCCACATTTAGCGATCCTAGGTAATAATCAATATAGAACCAATCGTATTTGCTTACTTCCAAATAGAGTGTGTATCGAGTGCCGCTTCTTTTACGATTCATTACGATCCTACTATTTATTTCTCTGTTTATTTGCTCACCATTTATTGTAGCAATATGTACTGGCTCAAATGATACAAAAGATTGACGAGCAGGCGAATAGTGTAGCTTTGTATTGGTGAAAAACAGGTTTCTGTTCAAATCTCCTTCCGGTTTTATTTCACCAGTAGATGGCGTCATTTCGAGCGATTTATTCAGTTTTTTATTGTCCAAGTATTCCGCCATCGCTTTACGTACAAGTTCGTTATCATTATCTGCCAAAGCGTTTCCTGATGCACTGGTACGAATTACTTCAATCATTCGCTTGTAGCAATCTTCTGGCAAGGCTATGTTCAGCGCTAAAATACTCTCGATGATGAAGCTAGAATCAGACGGAAGTTTATGCATGTTTCCAGCCATAATTCCATTGAATTTCTCGTCTACATTCAGTCCAAAATCTATTTTACCCTCGCTATATACCTCTCCTGTAGCATCATTAAATGATAAGAAATCACCTCGAGATGCACCTCCAAGTAGCTTCATACTATCTCCTACAAAAAAGGTTTGACTACCTTCATCATAGTAGAAAATGCCTGTATCTGTGGTTAAGTTTAAGTCGGCGTAACTGCGTTTAAAAGCGAATAAAGTGGGGTACACGTGAACTGAGTCGTTTGCAATACTAACAGCCGCCGATAGTCGCCTTCTGTCTTCATTCATTGGTTCATACGCCGGAATGATAACATCCGCAGGATCGGGTTGCTCATTGTATCTGAAGTATGAACTAGGATAGTCTTCCAAAGTGTGAAGTGGTTTTACGTAACCATTCCAGCGTAGAAACTCATCTTTACTTTGCATTTCTACATTTCCCTTATAGGCAATTTTTGGACTTATAGTGAAGTACTTGGCACTGTCTTGTATAAAGCCTGTTGCGATAACTGTAGAATCTTCTCTACCACGTTTCACACGCATTTTATCCAAGAAAATGAGTTGACCAGTTTTGTGTTTGTCTTTGTAAATATAATTACCCGAGCCGCCAAGTTCGTATCTGCCTGATATCTTGATTTTTGCATCAAAAATATCGTGAAACTTATCGTCTCTACTGGCTAGCATTTTTGCTTGCTCAAGTGTTTTCATGTTGGCATCTTCAAAGATGGTAAGCTTCTCTTCAAATGGAAAAATTCGGCTATCTGCAACATCTATATAAGGCACTTTATCGGCATAAATAATCCCCGCCTTCATATCAAAAAGAGCTTTTGTGCTTATAAAGCTAAGTCCTTGCTGTTCTGGTTTTTTACTGACAAAATAAGATTCTGTAGTTGCAAGAGCAGGACCTTTATTCAACTCAATAGTTTCTGCATTCATATCCCACTTATATTCATCCATGGAGCTTGCATAGGCATTGAAAGGAAAATCTGTTAACTTTCCTTTTTCATTTGCCTTAAACTCTCCAATTCTAGTTGTAAAATCAACATGACTTTCTACATTATAAGATGCAAACGCAATTTTACTGCTACTTATAGATCCAATTTCAATTTGCGAATAGCGAGCATCTACCTTGTTGGGTTTAAACTTCATGTCCTTGGAAGTCAGCTTTGCTCTGTCCCAAGCAAGGAGTCCATCTCCAGCAATTTGGCTGCTGGTTTGCACCAAATTACCTGTAAAGTCTTGATTGTCTCGCAATACTTTTACTGTATGTCCTTGTGTATTGATGTGCAGAGAATCTTTATATGGCATCCAGCGAGTGGTAACATCCATCGCTACAACATTTGGGTATTTTGCATTTTCTTTCACAATATAGCTTTCGGCCTCGCTAATTGTACTATCCGGTGTCATTAGAATATTTCTACTTGTAATTTTTGCACCCTGATATTCTAATTCTCCTTTGGCTGTAAAACCTTCTTCACTTAGTTTTATGTCTATATCTCCGTGCCCGATACCGCCATACATAGGATAGCCCCCAGGTGGATTAGCCCGCTCAAAACCAAGTGAGTAGTCATCCATAATACTTGCTTCATATCTAAATTCGGGTATAATTCCTCCAGAAATAAATGTTCCTGGGAATTTTAAACCACTGGTAGTAAAGTTGTCTAAGCTGTCTATGGTAAACGGATCTACTTCAAACCTAAATCGTTCTTTGTTATAGGTTCCGCCGTGGATGGAGGGCTTGTCATAAGCAATTACAGACCCTTTTTTACTGGTAAATCGAGGATATTCGGGATAGTTAGTTAAACCAGATTTATTGTTGGATTTGTCTATTTCTAAGGTTCCATTTATATCGCGCAACACTGACTTTACTCCAACCAATTGGTTTTTTCCAGTGAAATCTTCCATGAAAATCTTCATAGAATCAATTTGATCACTTGTTATTTCGAAAGTGTGGTAATCAAATTCATAACTCGAAGAATAAAAGTCAAACTTACCTGCAGTTAACTTTCCTCCAAATGACATTCTGCGCTTGGATTTTAGCGTTACTTTTTGGTCTTCTGGAAATATGTATACACTTTGGCTATCGCTAAAACGAAAGGCAACAACTCCTTCTACCACCAAGTTATTGTTCATTAAACTCAAATAGGCATTTGACCGAGCACTGATTAGAGAGGAAAGTCTAATAACATCATAATCAGCCAGTTTCATATGTGATAGAACTGCGTGATCTAATTTTTTTCGTACCTTTATACTATCCGTTGCCGGGTTGAAAAAGATATAGCCTAAATCAGCAAGTTCAATAATTTGTGGTTTGAGATAGGTTTGTTTGCTACCCATCCAATCGGCGTATTCTGTAAAAGTAAATTCCCTTTTTCTATACTTAATTACAAAATCCCTCATTTTGGATAATGGGTGGTAGTTCAGCATTCCACGAGGGATTTTTTCATATCGTTCTTCTTTGTAAAAGTCAGAACTTTCTATCATAGCGCGGCTATCCTCGCCGCTCATATCAAACTCTATTTTTGGTTGGTCTAGCTTCCAAATTACTTGATCTACGTATATTTCTACTTGATGATCATCATCAAAAAAAGGAGCTTGTTCTAATCCATCTTTACCTCTGGTAAGCAGCAAAACCTTATTGTCTAAGTTTAGGTTAAACTGAATTTTGGGATGATGAATTTCTCCGCTATCTGTTCCTATGTAAACTTCAGAAGTACGGGCTACAATTTTGTTTTGAGATAAGCTAAAGTACTCTGAATAAGCTGTTACCCTAGGTTTCTTTTTGTAATATATCTCAACAATGGATGGATTTTTCGCACTTCCTGTTGCAATAATTTCTGCGCCTTTCATGGCATATCCGCCTTTAAATTTTACCGTATTGTCAAGGTAAGAACCCAACTCAATATCCTTTTCGTATGATGAAAATTGAGGAAAAGCAGATTGTAACAAACTGTTTTCTTTTATTTCGTCGGCACTACTTGCTCTATCCTTAAAACTGCCTAAAAGATTCCTACTTAGGAAATCCTTATTGGTAAAAATTACTGAGTCTACATCTAGTTGAGCACGATCAAAACGCATTTTGTAATTGCCCTGTATCTCTGCATAAATATTATCCTTTCCAAAACCTACACGTTCCCACGTCACTTTTCCTTTTCGTCCTTCCCATTCATCATTATCTAAATAGAAACTTCCACTTGTGTTGTACACTACTAATTTGTCTACATCTGCTTGGCAAATTAGGTCAATATTATTGAAAGATATTTTTACTCTATTTGCTTGAAAATCAAAAATATAGTTATTTTTAGAGCTGTACCATTTCTTTGTTTCTGAAGCATATAATATGTTGTCTTTAAACAAATTTTTACTCGAATTCAACAGTGTTAAGTAGGTCTTGTTTCCTGACTTTACCGCTGGCAAAATTGCCTGCATCCAGTTTTCATATTTACTTTGTTCTACCGAATCCTTACCTAGCAAAACAGTTTCTGTCAAAAGGACAAAGTCGGGTATGTCGAGCTTGTTAATCAGCATTTCATTGCTCACCTTTATGATAGTGCGCTGCTCATTTTCTCCAAAATTTCCCAGATTCCATTTTTCAGTGAATATCTTTAGAATTTCGGCGCCTTCTTTGCTGTTATTGCTGTTTATGTATGCATTAAATTCGGTAATAAATACCTCAGGCTTTTTACTAAAACTGCGAGGCTGAGCAATTGCTAATGTGCTAATGCCAAAAGTGAAGAGTATGAATAAGATTTGTTTTAACTGCATAAAATTATGTATGGGCAAGTACAAATTGTGTTTGCAACCAACCGTTTAATGTATGTTGAGATATAAAAGACAAATGATGTGCCGAAGCCGCTTGTTTCAGCTCTTCTGCGTCGTTTTCTAAAAAACCACATAATAGCAAAGTCCCGTCAGGCTTAAGTTTAGCAACAAATTGCGGTAATAAAGAGAGATTGATATTCCTTACAATGTTGCTAATTATTATGTCGAATTTTTCGGTCAAAATGTTCACATTGTCTGCGTGTAGTACTTCAACGTTATGTACCTGGTTTAATTGTACATTTTCGTTTGTGTTTTCTACCGAATGTATATCGTAATCTATGGCTACAATGCGCTTCGCCTTTTTTTTACTTGCTAAAATGGCAAGAATACCGCTACCACAACCCATATCTAGCACGCTTTTATCTTCGCAATCTAGTTTTTCTAAGGCTAAAGCGGTAAGTTGCGTGGTTTCGTGATGTCCCGTACCAAAAGCCATTTTTGGTAGAATTACAATGTCAAATTCAACGGCTTTTTCGGGTTGAAAAGGAGCTCTGACGTGAATATTATTTCCGATATCTGAATCCTTAAAATTTTCTTCCCAAGTTTGGTTCCAGTTTTGATCTTGTTCTTCGCGTATTTGCTCAGGAACTAAGTTAAAAATGGCCAACATTTCTGTCAGTTTTGTCTCGTCAAATTCCGAGCTTGGACAATAGGCAATCAGCGTTCCATTTTCGTAGCTGGTTCCAGAATATCCAATGTCATTCAACAAAAAGGAAAGATTTTCTTCGGTGTTTTCGTCACAGATAATGTGGATGGCTTTGTAACTCATTTATCTAAAGGACTACAATAATAATTGTTTTGAATGGAGCCAAGTTTGATAGGGTAAAAGTTGTGCGAAGGATTAAGCATTGTGTCGGGAAGAAATCCCTTTTTCGGCTATTTTTGTTTTCTTAGGCTTTGGCAATAGAATTACCACATTTAGAAAAAGAAGCTTTGCAACAAGCCGAGCATTGGTTTAAGGCCAGAAACTGGAAAATGTTTGACTTTCAAAAAGAATGTTTACATCATTATTTCCACGGAAAACACGGATTGTTAAATGCACCAACGGGTAGTGGAAAAACGTTTGCCTTAGGAGTGCCAGCTATGTTAGCGGACAAATTAAAAGGTGATTACAAATCGGGTTTAAAAGTGCTGTGGATTACACCTCTAAAGGCACTTAGTGTAGATATAGCAAATGCGCTGCAAGAAGCGGCAGATGAGTTAGATACAGGTTGGAAGGTGGAACGACGAAGTGGTGATATTTCAGCGGCGAAAAAAGCAAATCAATTAAAAAACAGTCCGGATTGCCTGATTACAACCCCCGAGAGTTTGCACATTATGTTGGCTCGAAAAGGGTATGCCACATATTTTAAGTATTTAGATGCAGTAATTGTGGACGAGTGGCACGAATTGCTTAGCAGCAAACGAGGTGTGCAAGTAGAGCTGGGTCTCAGTAGACTCAAAGCTTTATGCCCTTGGCTTAAAATTTGGGGAATCTCTGCAACTATTGGCAACATGCAGGAAGCGGTCGAAGTGCTAATGGGTAACGAAAAAACATTGAGCAACACCACAATTGTAAAAGCTGACATAAAGAAAAAGCTAAGGATAAAAACCATCTTACCAACGCAAATGGAAGATATGCCTTGGGCTGGGCACTTGGGCGTTCGATTGCTAAAAAAAGTATTGCCTATTATTGAGAAAAACGAATCCACTCTCATTTTTACAAATACACGTAGCCAAGCAGAAATATGGTATCAAAAGATTATAGATGAATTTCCTGATTTGGCGGGACTTATTGCATTGCATCACGGGAGTTTAGGGAAAGAAGTACGCGAATGGGTAGAAAATGCGCTTCATACGGGTAGTTTAAAAGCTGTAGTAAGTACAAGTAGTTTAGATTTGGGGGTTGATTTTAGACCGGTTTCTGCAGTTATACAAATTGGCAGCCCCAAAGGTATTGCCCGATTTTTGCAACGAGCAGGGAGAAGCGGACATTCGCCAGACGCACTATCAAAAATCTATTTTCTGCCAACTAATTCATTGGAGATTATTGAGTCTTCTGCGCTGCAACGCGCTATTAGTGAAGGGCATATAGAAAGTAGAATTCCTGTCGTGAGGGCGTTTGATGTTTTGGTTCAGTATCTCGTAACATTGGCAGTTTCAGATGGATTTGATAAAAGATTGTTCGAAGAAATAAAAGGAACCTACTGCTATGCTTCACTTACAACAGAAGAGTGGGCTTGGATTTTACGATTTATAACCATAGGCGGTGATAGTTTACAGAGTTATGAAGATTTTAATAAAGTAAAGCTTGTAAACGGGAAATATAAGGTAGAAAGCAAGCGAATTGCACTGAGGCACCGGCTGAGTATGGGCACAATTGTAGGTGGAAATACAATGACCATAAAGCGCCAAAGAGGAAAGCAAATTGGAACAATAGAAGAATACTTTATCTCACGACTCAATATTGGTGATGCCTTTGTGTTTGCGGGTCAAAAATTGGAGTTGGTGAGGGTAAGTGGCCTAACGGCCTATGTGGTGCCGAGCAACAAAAAAACTGCTGCTATTCCGAGTTGGATGGGAGGGAGGATGAGTTTGAGTAGTGAAATTGCGGAAATGCTGCGCAAAGAATTTCACGAACTGCAAGTTTTGGATAACTTAAACAGAGAAGGGAAAAAAGTGCAAAGTTTACTTGACATACAGCGATACAGAAGTGCCATACCTGAGCCTAATCAATTGCTCATTGAAAATTATTCCGACGAAGATGGTCATCACATATACATTTATCCTTTTGAAGGGAGAATGGTACACGAGGGAATAGCATTATTGCTTGCTTATCGACTAAGCAAAATAGCGAAGTTGAGTCTGAACTTAGGGATGAATGACTATGGTTTCGAAATATTATGCGATCAGGAAATCCCTTTGATGGAAGCATTGGAAGAAGATTGGTTTACTACCGAGGGATTATTAGACGACATTCAAAATAGCAGCAATATGACGGCTCTGGCCGGAAAGAAATTCAGAGAAATAGCGGCTATTGCTGGACTAACATTTAAAGGTTACCCCAACAGAGAAGCAAAGGAACGACACTTACAAAGTCATTCGCAACTGTTTTTTGATGTTTTCAGTGATTATGAACCACATAACCTACTCTTACAGCAAGCGTATGAAGAAGTGACCTATTATCAATTAGAAGCTAATCGTATTCAAAAGGCGTTAGTGCGAATGGGAAATCAAGAAATAATCATTAAAAAACTACAAAAACCCTCTCCATTGTGCTTTCCTTTATTGGTAGATAGTTTAAACCGAGACCGCATTAGCAATGAAAGTACGGCCGATAGAGTGAAACGGATGTTAGAAATGTAGCCCAACAACCAGATTTAATAGCAGCAAGGCTTAAAGAATGCAAATTTATATTGATTTTTATTGCAAATGTGCCTAAGACAGTCAATCATTTCAGGTGCTCTTATGCTGGATAGATTGCTAAAACTTGAATTACTTTAAAATATTGTTACTTTCCCCAACAAATTCTGGATGTTTAATTAACATTCTCTCTGTAACAGAAAAATGAACCTGATAAAAGATATAAGCGCCGAAGTACGTCTATTTTCACTTGTATTCTTGTTTTGCACTTTTTTTGTTGTTTATGGCAAACAAGAAGTTGCGACAGAAGGTAATGCAAAATCAGAATTAGCTTTTGGTGCAAGCAAAAAGGTAAATTCTCTCGATTCAATTTTAAGATATAATACTGTTTCAGATAGCCTTGGAACCATCGAACAATTTGAGGCTTGTCAAACTTATTTTAATAAGGTTGATGTCATTTATAATAGCGCTTCCAAAATCGACAAGAAAAAGCTTTTAGCACCCTACATCAAGTCTTTAGAAATTAGAAGTTTTATCTTTGGCGATGAGGGTAAAAATGAATTAGCGATTGCATCGTTTTTTAAAGCAATAGAACTTGCTCGTACGTACAATTTGGAAGAGAGCTTTATTTCTACACACCTTTCTGCCGCTTTGGTATATGAAAAAGTGGGTAATTTGGAAGATTGTAAATCTCAGCTGGATATAGCACGAGAATTGCTTAATAGCACACAGAAAAAAGACGAAAGAGGTTACTTCTACATCAGATTGTCCAGTTTTTTCAGATATGCAGAACAATTAGATTCGTCCTACTTTTATGCCAATGAATCCGTAAAGCATTTGAAAAAGTATGGGCCCAAAAGACTACTTACCGACGCTTATATGTTGCTTGGTAGTTATTTTGCGAAAATTGATGGAGATAAATCTATAATCAATTACCAATTGGCATTAGATGGTTTTAACGAACTTAAAAAAATATACTCCTGCAGCTTATATGCACCTCAATATTTCGAATGTCTATTTTAGTTAGAAGAAGTATGAGAAGAGCAAGTTTCACTTGGACTCGTGCTTCATTATTTTTGATAAAACGGGCACCGAAAAGCCGGCAGTAACGATGGAAAAGTTAGCTGAATTATTACACGTTTTAGGCCAATCAGATTCTGCATATAAAATACTAAAAAAAACGAACGTACTGTACGAGAAAGAAGAAGAAATGCGTCAACTACAGCAAGTTACTAGACTTAGCTTAAAGTTTGAGTCCGAACAAAATGAACAGATAATTTTAGAACAAAAGAAGAAAAATAAAAAGATAGCGCAGGTTTTATACGGAGCTATGATGCTTCTTATATTGTGGGCTGTTACACTTATTGTTTTATTTAATTTTTACAAAAAAGTTAAATCTCAAAACACAATTATAACACATACATCATCTCAGCTAGCTCAAACCAATATACAGAAAGATATATTACTAAAGGAGGTACATCATCGCGTAAAAAATAACTTACAAGTTATATCAGGATTATTACAAATACACGGAGCCAAATTAAAAGATGAATCTGCCTTGGCGGTGTTTCAGGA
>JBEAPG010000038.1:0-9374 GCA_041164545.1 Bacteroidota bacterium | reverse complement strand
TGAGTAAAGTTTGTATTTATAAAATCTTCAAAAATATTGCTCATAACTTCACCAGGGCTAATAGTGACCTTACTATATGAATAAACAAAATACAACTTTCTTCCATTGACGTATTTTGACATACCTGTCCAATTCAAAGGAATCGAATCATCTTGTATTATAAATGATGAATTTTTAAAGGGAGTATAACTCAAACTTTGTGTATGGAACTTATCTGTTATCGTTAGAAGTTCTACGTCTAATACTTTCGTGGTCGAGTATCTGCTTACTACTACAGCTTCATTTCTATTAATCCAGAGTACTTCAAGTAATGCCTTCTCAAAACCCTTATTAACTTGGCTCAGGTTCAGTTCTCTCTTAAACTCACCTGGTGTTTCTTCCTTTATATTGGAGTATCTTAGACTCGCTGTTTGTTCATTACATTGTAGTTCAAATATTTCGCATAAGTCTATCACTTCGGTTGTATAATTATCAAAAAAGTATCTAGTTAATTTGCCCGTAATAGGATTGCAATAAGAAAAAAATCCTTGGACAAACTGGTGCGTTTTGTAGGTTCCCATTCTTGTGTATGGTTCTATTGTATAAACGAAGTTATAGACACTTTTCAACTAAAAAATTTTAACCAATTGCGCTAATTTACTCATTTTGAGGCACAAATAATCCACATTCTGCAAAAATGTGAAGTCGTTTATTAAAACTCTATTTGATTATATACTTCTTTTTCTTAGCCGAATACGTATAAAATACCGGTGTATAATACGAAGTATCTCGCGTCATTACATAGTGGTCTGAATCGTAGGTTTTTATATCATAAAACGAACGAGTAGCTTGTGGCATTATTTCTACAGAATGTACATCACTTAGCCGAAGTACTATACTGTCATTATCAAAAATAAAGTGCTGATTTGGAGCCGTTTGCACGGAATATAACTTGCCATAATTACCATAGCCAAGTTGAATTTTTTCGACTTTCACCGTGTTCCACGTATATTTATCATTGGGTTCATGGTGTGTAAATGTTCTGATATCTTCGCCTATAGCACTTGCTATTAAACGAATTTTATCGTAATCGAGATTGTTGATACGTATTGGCTTTTGTGTAAAGGAACTCCCATCCCATTGCACTTTATAGGTTATGCCCTCTCTCGTTTCGTAAGTGAAGGCATTTATGTTTTGATACGCCTCTACGCAAGGTTGTGCATTAAAACCACAGGTTTCAAAGGCTACCTCGTAGGCCATGTCGGTTTGCTTAATTATTTGAATATTTTCTCCGCAACTACCCATTGCTCCGCCGCAAACTAGTAGCGAACTAAATACAAAACAGCCCATATTATGATGTTGGTCTAAGTGAAAATAGGTGCTATTGGAATCGGTATATTGGTGCTTCCATCTTTCGGCACAAAGTGATAATGCTATTTTTACTTCTTCTCTATCTTCGATGTTTTGGTCCTTGTTGGTTAGGTTATCAAGTTCATTTTTATTCTGTTTCTCTTGTTTGTGATGGCAACTTCCTATTAGCAAGAAAGCGAACATTAGAAAACACAAAACTCTAGATGAATAAACGTGTCTTGACAAACGCACAGGTCAAAATTACTTTATTTCTTAGTTTTTTTTATACTTCATAGTATTCCTACTTTTTCACTTCCAATCTTTATATCATTAGCAGCAAGGGTATTGGATTCCATCCTACTGCTTTTCCCTACAAAATGTGATTACACAAAATTTAACAATAGATCTTAGTTATACGGGAATATTTACTATTTCTTAATAGAACAGACTAAGTCAATTATCTTTGCGCCTTTATGCTTCGCTCAATGACCGGCTACGGAGTAGCCGAAAAACATACGGAAGATTATACGGTAAAAGTAGAAATTAGAAGTCTTAATGGTAAGTTTCTAGACCTAAGTTTACGTATGCCTCGATTCCTAATGCCAAAAGAAATAGAAATTAGAAATTTCTTTGGTAAACAAATAGAGCGCGGAAGTGCTACGGTTACCATAAATGTGGTAAAGCATAAGGTAAACGAAAATGATATTCAAATTAATGATGCTCTCGCCACACAGTATTACAAAAAACTAAAGAAGCTTAGTGAGTCCTTAGATGCTCCGCAACACGACATATTTAGGATAGTTACCACTATGCAAGATGTCATTTACCAAGATGATGAACAGAGCGAAGAAGCCTTGTTTGATTTAGTAAGGGAAGTAGGCAAAACCGCTTTTGATGAATACGATGCATTTAGACTAAGAGAGGGAAATGAAGTAAGGGAGCATCTTACGCAATACTCAAACTCCATTGCAGCGTGTATTGCTCCTATAGAGGCATTGGAACCTGAACGCACGGAGAATACCAAGGACCGCCTAAAAAAGAATTTAAAGCAGGTAGTAGATGATGACAATTTTGACAAAAATCGGTTTGAGCAAGAATTGATTTACTACCTAGAAAAGTACGATATACAAGAAGAAAAAAGCCGATTATCTGCTCATTGCGTTCATTTTATAGATGCGCTAATTACCAATCCAAAAGGCAAATCTTTGAACTTTATAGCACAAGAAATGGGTAGGGAAATAAATACGCTAGGTAGTAAAGCAAATCACGCGGGAATACAAAAATTAGTGATTGCAATGAAGGAAGAACTGGAAAAAATAAAAGAGCAAACGTTGAATATACTCTAGAATAAGGTTGACCAAACTTTGGATTGAGACTTAATTTTTAAACATAAATCGTGACAAATAAATTAATCATATTTTCTGCTCCCTCTGGCTCTGGCAAAACAACTGTTGTGCAGCACCTTCTAAAAACTTTTCCAAACCTAGCTTTTTCAGTAAGTGTAACAACTCGCCATAAAAGACCAGCCGAAGTGGATGGCAAGGACTACTATTTTTATACCGAAAAAGAATTTTTACAGGCCATTAAAAATGAAGAATTTTTGGAGTACGAAGAGGTATATAAAGGCTTGTTTTACGGTACACTAAAAAGCGAGGTGGAGCGATTGGGTGCTTTGGGTAAAATAGTAATTTTTGATGTAGATGTAGTAGGAGGCTTAAACATAAAAAAGTTTTATGGCGATAGAGCACTGGCTGTTTTTCTCCGACCTCCATCAGTGGATGTATTAATGCAAAGATTAAAGAAACGTGAAACTGAAGTAGAGCACCAATTAAATGAGCGCATAGAGAAGGCAAAAAGTGAGTTAAAATATGAACAGCAATTTGACGAAGTTATTGTTAACGATATATTAAGTGATACATTTGCAACCACAGAAAAGTTAGTTGCAAGTTTTTTAAAATCAGAAGATTAGATGAAGGTAGGTTTATTTTTTGGCTCGTTTAACCCCATACACCACGGGCATTTGATAATTGGGCAATATATGTTAGACCAAGCTAAGCTTGACGAAGTTTGGTACATTGTTTCGCCACAGAATCCATTAAAAAAAGGAAAAGATATAATGGATGCAGAAGATCGCCTTAATATGGTAAAACTTGCAATAGCAGACAATCCAAAATTCAAAGCAAGTGATGTGGAGTTTGATATGCCTACGCCTTCTTATACTTCGTATACGTTGAAAAAGCTAGCCACTCAACATCCAAAAATTGAGTTTGTAATTATCTTAGGAACAGATAACTTACAACATCTTGAAAAATGGAAAGATCACGAAGAAATACTGATGCAATATGAAATACTTGCCTATTTCAGAGATGGATTTCCAGGAGGTGAATTCGCAAAGAATCAAAAAGTGCGCGTAATGAAAGGCCCTATGCTTAATATTTCGGCGACCTATATTCGAGGACTTACACGGATGAAACGGTCTATTAAGTATCTCGTACCCGACGATGTGGCAGATTATATGATGACCAAAATAGAAAGTTAAAAATTATAAAAAAAGCCGAGCAAATGCTCGGCTTTTTTTATGCGCTTCCTTTTAGTTAAGCTTATTTGGAATCTTCGTCCAGTGCTACTTCTTCAGTCGCAATTTCCGAATGTGTTTCTTCTAGGTCTTTTACCTCACCTACTAACTGCTCGGCATCCCATTCCCTTTTGCCAAAGATCGCTTCTAAGTCTTCTTTAAAAATAACTTCCTTTTCGAGCAACTTATCCGCCAAAGCCAATAATTTGTCTTTGTTTTCGCTTAGTATTTTTATTGCTCTTTCATATTGTGAGCTTGTCAGTTTCTTTACCTCAGCATCTATAAGGTTCGCCGTAGCCTCACTATATGGCTTATTAAATCCGTCGCCCATGTTGTAATAAGATACATTACCAACTTCTTCATTCAAACCATAGATGGATACCATAGCCATAGCTTGCTTGGTTACCTTTTCCAAATCACTCAGGGCTCCTGTGCTAATTCTGTCAAAAACCACTTTTTCTGCTGCCCTTCCGCCTAACGCTGCACACATTTCGTCAAGTAACTGTGCGGTATGCGTGATTTGTCGCTCATCGGGCAAGTACCAAGCAGCCCCTAAACTTCTTCCTCGAGGAACTATAGTTACTTTAACCAAAGGATGAGCGTGTTCACACAACCAACTTACTGCAGCGTGACCTGCTTCGTGTACTGCGACAGCTCTTTTTTCGTCTGGAGTAATAATGGCACTCTTTTTTTCTAAACCACCAATAATTCTATCTACCGCATCAAGAAAATCTTGACGTTCTACCACTTTCTTTTCTTTACGAGCCGCTATTAACGCTGCTTCGTTACACATATTAGCAATATCAGCTCCACTAAAACCGGGAGTTTGTCTGGCAAGAAAATCAATATCTAAATTACTCTCAATTTTAATTGGTTTTAAGTGTACTTTAAAGATAGCTTTTCGCTCATTTAAGTCAGGCATATCCGCATATATCTGCCTATCAAATCTTCCTGCTCTAAGTAAAGCAGAATCTAGAACATCTACTCTATTGGTAGCGGCAAGCATAATTACACCGGTATCTGTACCAAAACCATCCATTTCAGTAAGTAACTGGTTTAGTGTACTTTCGCGCTCGTCGTTACCTCCTTGGATTGAATTTTTTCCACGCGCTCGGCCAATTGCATCTATCTCATCTATAAATATAATACAAGGTGCTTTCTCTTTGGCTTGTTTAAACAAATCTCTAACCCGACTAGCACCTACCCCAACAAACATCTCAACAAAATCAGATCCTGAAAGAGAAAAGAATGGAACATTTGCTTCACCAGCTACAGCTTTGGCTAATAACGTTTTACCTGTACCTGGAGGGCCTACTAGCAACGCTCCTTTAGGAATTTTACCTCCTAATTCAGTATATTTCTTAGGGTTTTTAAGGAAGTCTACAATTTCCATTACTTCCACTTTCGCCTCCTCTAATCCTGCTACATCCTTAAATGTTACATTTACCTTCGTATCTTTATCAAATAATTGAGCCTTTGATTTACCTATACTAAAAATTTGACCTGTGCCTCCCGGTCCGGCACCACCGCCCATTCTTCGCATAATAAGCATCCATACACCAACAAATAATGCAACGAATAGTAGCGTACTAATAAGTGGATTATCCCAAATACTTGTTTGATTCTTAGGATTAATTACCACTTTCTTATCATTAGCTAGTTCCTTTTGAGCTTCGCTAATCTGACCAAAAAAGGTTTGATAATCCCCAATATCTGACAAATAATAAGTGTAGGCTTCTGCAGTTGGGAACGAACTTTCTCCAACATCTTTCTTATACGCATCTTTCGACTTTGCTTCTTTAGTTAGATAAATTTCTGCCTTGCTCCTATTTATTATATCTATACGCTGAACATCTCCATCTTCTACCATGTTTAGTACTTTATCAACTGTTACTTCTCTACCACCATTCTGTCCTAAAAAGGTGATGCCTAGAAAAATAACTGCTAATATGGCATATATCCACAAGGGATTAAACTTTGGCCCTTTTCCCTTTTTCTTTACATTATCAAAAGGGTTAGGAGTATTGCCTTGATTATTAGGATCTTGCCCGTTATTATTATCGTTCGACATTATTTCTATTAAATTCTTTACAATTATAGATTAACAACGACTATGCCACGTAAAAAGTTCTTAAATATTGATTCTAAAATCGTTAAAAACACGTAATATTACTTTTTAATATGACAAACTGTGTTAAAATAATGGCGTATTTTGCCAAAGAAACAGAATTACAATGTACGATTCATTACAAAAGAAATTACAAGCAGAACTAAATGATATACGAAGCGCTGGACTTTATAAAACTGAGAGGATAATAACCACGCCACAAGGTGCGGATATTAAAACAACAAATGGAAATGAGGTTATAAACTTTTGTGCTAATAACTACTTAGGTCTAAGTTCACATCCTAAAGTTATTGAAGCGGCTAAAAAAGCAATTGACAGTCATGGATACGGGATGTCATCTGTTCGGTTTATTTGCGGAACTCAAGACATACATAAACAGCTAGAAGCAAAAATATCAGAATTCTTAGGTACGGAAGATACGATTCTTTATGCTGCAGCCTTTGATGCAAACGGAGGTGTATTTGAACCTTTATTTGGTACTGAAGATGCAATTATTTCTGATGCACTTAACCACGCATCAATTATAGATGGAGTGCGACTTTGTAAAGCTGTAAGATACAGGTACGATCATAATGACATGGCAGACTTAGAAAGATGTTTGAAGGAAAGTCAAGCTCAAAAAGAACGCGTTATTGTAACGGATGGTACTTTTTCTATGGATGGAACAATTGCTCAATTGAATAAGATAGTAGAGCTAGCTGAGAAATATAATGCTGTTATTATGATTGACGAATGCCATAGTAGTGGTTTTCTGGGCAAAACAGGAAGAGGTACCCACGAGTATAGAAACGTTATGGGTAAAATTGACATTATTACCGGAACTCTTGGTAAAGCTTTAGGCGGTGCTATGGGTGGTTTTACTTCAGGCAAAAAAGAAATAATCGATATACTTAGACAACGTTCTCGACCATACTTATTCAGCAATACATTAGCACCGAGTATTGTAGGTGCAAGTATTGCGGTGCTAGAAATGCTTAGTGAAACTACTGAGTTAAGAGATAAACTTGAGTATAACACTAAATACTTTAGAGAAAAAATGACAAATGCCGGCTTTGATATAAAACCAGGCGAGCACCCAATCGTACCTATTATGCTTTACGATGCAGTATTAGCTCAAAAGATGGCAGAAATGCTATTGAAAGAAGGTATTTATGTTGTAGGTTTTTACTTCCCAGTCGTACCTAAAGGACAAGCAAGAATTAGAGTACAGTTATCCGCAGCTCACGACATTCATCACTTAGATAAAGCTATAGCAGCCTTTACAAAAGTAGGAAAAGAACTAGGTGTAATAAGCTAAAATAATAGCGCTAATTAGTTTCTGTATTTACAATAAGAATGCAGATTTGAATACGATAATGAATCAGCCTCAAAACATTCATTGTCAAGACCTATTGTAGAAATATCATACACCAAGTTTTCAGGATTAATTGGAGCTATGGCTTTAATTAAAAGTCGTTTGTTTGACGCTTCCCAGTAGGCATACTTTACGTTATTGTTTTTTAAAGCAACCGATTCAATGCGTTCCTTACACATACCGTAAAGTCCATTTAAAAAAAAAGAATCCTGATATTGTACTGTATAATCCTCTTGGGGAAATACGGTTTCTTTGACTAAATTAAACTTTTTTGTAACACCTATTGAAATTGCGTATTTATTTCCTAGCTGTGGAAAGCCAACGTCATTTAAATTTCTATAGATTGGATGTTCTGAGCTTATAAAAACATTAAAATTCTGGATTTTATAATTTAATCTTGGTACGGTCATTAACAAGAAACCTCCACTTGCATCTAATTCATCTTCTATGTTCGCGGACTTTTGTCTAAACTGATTTCTTAACTCTAAGGTAAGTATGACATCATAACTTAGAGTATACACTCCAAACAGTATACCTATAAGCAAATTGCCATATTTGAAACTTTGAGTACGCTCTGTTTCTATAACCTTTGATGCCTCGAAGGTGACATTCAAATAGAATGAGAAATCAGATTTTTCAAAAGACTTAAATAAAAATAACCCTGGATTGAATCTGTAGCTACCACTAGAAGGTTGCAAATCTATTGGCAAAACGACATTATTATAAACCTGATCAAATTCACCAACAGGCAACTTAATTGTAAAATAAGGTAGGAACTTTAGGCCATTATCTGAAAACGCTAAATACCTAAAACTGAGATTTAAATCGCCTAACCCCCGGGCATAGCGAGAAAATCCAGAATTGATAAAAATCTCTCCTTTTCTTTGAAAGTATCCATTTTCCGATGAAACATTGAATCGATCCGAAACATTATACGACAGACGAAATGCTATATAATCATAATATGCCGATTTGTATGTGAAGTCACTCATTTTAGCACCTTCATAATATGTATCAGATAGACTATGTTGATAAAATAGCCCTACGGATAATATCCCCTTAGACAATTCGGAAGTGCCATCTGTTGAAATCGGATTTCCAGCAGTACAATAATGAGCATATACGTTACTAAAACCAAAAATCAACAATATTAAGATCGACAAATGCCTCTTTCAATTATCTAAACTATTCAATCAAAATATAAATGAAATCAGAGGTTTTACCTTTGTTATTAAAAACAGTATACTTTATATACTTATTTCCTACACAACAAGGTTAACCGTTAAAAGAAACAATACTCGCTTCCTTATTCTGAGGAAGTATATCATCTAAATCCACTTCCCATAAATACGTTAAATCTCCTCCATGAGCAAAGACACTAATAATAATTGCATCAGTCCCCACAGCTTGAATTAGATTACTTCGTTGCAGTTAAACTATCAATTACAGGTACTGAGAGTGAATCTGGTGTAATAACTTCTTTATCACTACAAGTCCTGATAGATATTAAGGGGAAAAACCGACCAAAAGAAAGGAAATTACTTTACACATAAGTGAAATAAATTTTTAACAGAACAAACAGTTAATTCGAAATTCATGCTTTACTATGCATATGATCGATATTTCAAATAATAAAACAGAATGATATAAAACAGAAAAGGCATCCATATAGGATGCCTTTCAAAATGTATAGGATAGATTATCTTAGTTACTTATGATTCTAAACTCTACTCTTCTATTTTCACTTAGATTAGAAGATATAGGCTGAGTTTCACCGTATGCTTCAACTACAATTCTATCTGCTGAAATACCTTTTTGGATTAAATAAGTACGAACAGATTCAGCTCTACGTTGAGATAATTTACGGTTATAGTTATCACTGGCTCTCATATCTGCATGACCCATAATTCCAATTTTCAAATCTGGATTTTGCTTCATAATATTAGCCAAAGCATTCAATTCCTCTGTTGCAACGCCGGTCAAGTTGT
>JBEAPG010000037.1:0-9404 GCA_041164545.1 Bacteroidota bacterium | reverse complement strand
TTGCCCAAAAAGTAGTCGGAGGACAAAATGCGGGACAATACGAGTTCCAGTTCTTGGCCGGATTGGGTCATAAAAATGGAGTAATACGAAATCCCGCTGAACAGTTTTGTGGTGGTTCGCTCATTCGAGATAACTTTATACTTACCGCTGCGCATTGCTTGTACGACGATAATGGAAACTCGCTCAAAGCTAATGAGATATTTGTTTTTTTGAATGTCTGGGATTTGGAAAACCCGAACCAAGAAATAGAATTATACAACGTTTCTCAAATTATTGAACACAAAAACTACAATGACTTTACCAGCGAAAATGACATTGCACTACTCAAAATAAATGGGAGAACAAACCTAAATCCGGTTACGCTTCCTGCTTTTAATGACGAAAGTTTACTTACCGCGGGTAGAAAATGCACAGTCTCAGGATGGGGAGCCACCAATAAATCCGGAGACCAATATCCAACTGTTTTGCAAAAAGTAGAATTAGAAATAATAAGCAATGCTACTTGCAATTCCAGCACGTGGTACGATGGGGAAGTACTATCGAGTATGCTCTGCGCTGGTTATGCGGCTGGACAAAAAGATGCTTGCTATGGTGATAGTGGCGGCCCTCTTTTTGTGATGGAAAATGGAGATACAACCCAAATAGGTGTGGTAAGTTGGGGCTATGGCTGTGCAGAAGCGCGCCAACCAGGGGTGTATGCCAAAGTAAGCCGCTATATAAATTGGATAAACACCAATATTGCTGATGCAACGGCCAATGTAACGGACATCAGTATTTCAGATAATATAAGTATAAGTACAGCACCGCAGACTATAATGATTGACAATCAGCTAAACAGTAGAATTGAAATACAAATAACTGACCTACTCGGTAGAGTGATAACACAAACTGAAGTAGCGGAAAATGAAGAAACTAATATAAACATTAACCCAGGAGCCTATGTAATAAACACATACGTAGGTCAAAATGTATGGGTAAAAAAGATGATAATATGGTAAAAAAAATAACACTAATTGCTATGGTAATTTTGGTCTTAACCAGCTGTAAGGCGCGTAAAAAAACGATAGAAGTACCCACTCAAAAAGAAATAGATAAAAAAGATTTAAGCTACACCTTTATTTCATCAGAAATTGTAGGAGACTCACTCGTAGCAAAATTGCAATATGGCGGAGGCTGCATCAAACCGCATCAATTTTCGCTGGTGCAAACCCCAAGGGTAAAGGCAGATGAAGTGAACATTTACCTCTTGCATACTACGTATGATGACAGATGCAAAGCCTTGGTACGCACCGAACAAAAATTCAGCATTGCAAGCTTGCTAAAAGACAATAGCATAAAAAGCATAAAACTGAATGGCGAAAAAGAACTTTTGCCGCGACCGGATGATGAAAACCTGGAGTAAAATAAATTACACATTAGGTATGGTGCTGGTTTCTGCTGTACTTGGATGCAACAAGGAAAATGTTTCAAAAAACAGTGCAATTCTTTTAGGGGCAGATTACAGAATGTGTGCCTGTTGCGGAGGTTGGTTTATTGAAATAGTGCATGATACTTTGCGTTTTGATAATCAGCCAAGTAACAGCGATGTGGACTTGAACACCGCAGAATTTCCATTAAAAGTAGATGTAAAATGGAAGAAAAAAGAAACTGCGTGTATGAGTGATTTAATTGAAGTAACCTCGCTCAAGAAGCGGTGAGAGAATAATCACACTTTTTTATAAACCTACCGCTTACTAATTTTATTGTTCGAAATAGTACGCTGACGGCTGCACTTATGTCTACCCTCCACAAAATCGCGGGTGGCTGCGTGTTTGGTTTTTCTGCCTTGCACACGAGCTCGCCACATTCTAAAGCTACTCGGTTTCATTTCCTTGCGCATTAGCGCTATTACTTGTTGCTCTGCTAAACCAAATTGTTGTTTTATAGCATCAAATGTGGTGCGGTCTTCCCACGCCATTTCTATTACACGATTGATGTCTTCTGCGTTCACCTTATCCAAAACAAGTTGGCTTCATTTTCGTTTCGATGCGCAGGAAAATTTATTACTTTTGAGTTATGAATAGAAAGCTACGTCTTGTTGTTGTGCTACTGGCCTTTGCCATTTGGCCTGCAATTCGTTATTTTGAGTCAGATTTATTTCACAATTCGATTACTAAATACGTATTACTTTTCATTTCGATAGCTACTGTAGCCCTGATATTGTTCACCGAATTTTATAGAAACTCAACCCAGACTAAACGTTAAACCGTCTTTACCCATTAAAACTTCGTAATGAGGTTTAAAAATATACTCGCTTTAGGCTTCGGTGGCTGTCGGGGTGTCTTCAAACTCTAAGTCGGCCTTGTCGCATTTGTGTTTTCGTTTTTCAAATTCAGACACACGAATTGGGGCACTACCCTGATTTTATGTCAATTTATTACAGGACGAAACAAAAAGACAAAAAATAGGGGAAGCAATGTGCTCCCCCTATTTCGAATACACTAGATTGATAATTACGCTAAATCAAAACGATCTGCATTCATCACCTTATTCCAGGCAGCCACAAAATCGTTTACAAAACGCAATTGTGAATCAGACTGGCCATACACTTCTGCCAAAGCTCTAAGCTCAGAGTTAGAACCAAATACTAAGTCGGCTCTAGTTCCTGTCCATTTTACTTCACCGGTTTTTCTGTCTCTGCCTTCAAATGCTTCTTGTTTGTCATTTGTCGCCTTCCATGTAGTACCAAAATCCAATAGATTTACGAAGAAATCATTGGTCAATGCATCTTTTTTATGAGTAAACACCCCGTGTTTAGATCCGTCATAGTTGGTGTCTAACACTCTCATTCCGCCTAACAATACGGTCATTTCTGGAGCAGTAAGACCTAATAATTGTGAACGATCTACCAATATTTCTTCTGGAGAAGCATTGTGTTTTGTTTTGTAGTAATTTCTAAATCCATCTGCTTCTGGCTCCAATACTGCAAATGATTCAACATCCGTTTGCTCTTGGGATGCATCTCCTCTTCCCGGAGAAAATGGCACAGAAACACTTGTACCTGCATTTTTTGCAGCTTGCTCAATGGCTGCACATCCGCCCAGTACTATTAAATCGGCCATAGAAACTTCTTTACCATTGGTATTAAATTTACCTTGAACACCTTCTAACGCGTCTAGCACTTTGCCCAACTGTGTAGGGTTATTTACTTCCCAATATTTTTGCGGCGCCAAGCGAATACGTCCGCCGTTTGCCCCACCTCTTTTATCAGAACCTCTAAACGTAGAAGCAGAAGCCCAAGCGGTAGATACCAATTCAGAAATCGATAAACCAGAGGCTAAAATATCTGATTTTAAACCAGCAATATCACTATCAGTAAGCGTATAGTTTACCGCTGGAATCGGATCTTGCCAAATCAATTCTTCTTTTGGTACTTCTGCACCTAAGTATCTTGATATTGGCCCCATATCTCTGTGCGTAAGTTTGTACCAAGCTCTTGCAAATGCATCTGCAAACTGGTCTGGATTTTCATAAAAACGACGAGATATTTTTTCGTAAGCCGGATCAAAACGCAATGACAAGTCGGTAGTCAACATAAATGGTGCGTGTTTTTTAGCGGGGTCGTGTGCATCTGGCACTGTACCTGCGCCTCCATTATTTTTTGGTTTCCACTGGTGCGCTCCTGCTGGACTTTTGGTCAATTCCCACTCAAATCCAAAAAGATTTTCGAAGTAGTTATTGCTCCATTTTGTTGGGGTGGTAGTCCAAGCTCCTTCCAATCCACTGGTAATGGTATCGCCTGCATTTCCGGTTCCAAACGTGTTTTTCCAACCTTGTCCTTGCTCTTCTATAGTAGCTGCCTCCGGCTCTCTACCTACATATTTGCTTGGATCTGCCGCTCCATGCGTTTTACCAAATGTGTGTCCACCAGCTATAAGCGCCACGGTTTCCTCATCATTCATAGCCATACGGCCAAATGTTTCTCTAATATCTCTAGCTGCTGCTATTGGATCTGGATTTCCATTAGGTCCTTCCGGATTTACATAGATTAGTCCCATTTGCACTGCTGCCAATGGATTTTCTAAATCTCTATCTCCTTTGTAACGTTTGTCGTCCAACCACTCTTTTTCTGTTCCCCAGTAAATATCTTCTTCTGGCTCCCATACATCTGCACGTCCTCCTGCAAAACCAAAGGTTTTGAAGCCCATAGATTCCAATGCACAGTTTCCTGCAAGTATCATAAGGTCTGCCCAAGAAAGCTTATTGCCATATTTTTGTTTTATGGGCCATAAAAGCAATCTTGCCTTGTCCAAATTGGTATTATCTGGCCAACTGTTTAGCGGCGCGAAACGTTGCGTACCTGAGCCAGCACCTCCTCTACCGTCTGATATACGATAGGTTCCTGCGCTATGCCAAGCCATACGTATAAAAAATGGTCCGTAGTGACCATAATCTGCTGGCCACCAGTCTTGTGAGTCAACCATTAAATCAAAAATGTCTTGCTTTACTGCTTTTAAATCTAATTTTTTAAATTCTTCTGCATAATTAAAGTCCTTGCCCAAAGGGTTAGATAATTCAGAATGTTGACGAAGGATTCCTAAATTAAGTTGATTTGGCCACCAATCTTTGTTGGTTTGTCCGCCTCCAGCACTGTGGCTTAATGTACCGCCTGTAAACGGGCATTTGCCAGCACCATTTTGATGATTCATGTCTTGCATATTCTTATTATTTATTGTTTTTACTGTATTGCGCAGCTAAATTACAATAATCATAACCCATAGTACTCAAATTTGTTCTTATACGCTTATTGATAAAGGTAATTAGAAACCCCTAATAATTTGACAGTCTGAATATTGCATCCTCAACTCCTTCGTTGTTTGAAACGAGTCAAATTAAAATTTACTGCTGTTGTATTATTTTAGGAATGAAAAAATGACCGTATAAGAGAACACGCAGGTCAACATATCATACTAGCCACTTTTTTAGCCTGAGTTTTATCTAAAATAAAAAAAGTACTAATATTGATGTAACTATGAGAAAAATAACGGGCTTATCTCTTTTGTTGGTAGGATTGATACTTGTTTATATTCTGGAACATTCTTGGAAAATAGGAAATAACCCTTTGCCTCCACTCGGAAAATTACTAAATCCCTATACCGGTATTTGGCAAAACTCCGAAGATAAAGTGGATTACAAAGACATAAACTTGAAATCCAAATTCATTAAAAATGAGATAAAAATTGTGTTTGATGACAGAATGGTGCCCCATATCTATGCTCAAAACATTGAAGATGCCTTATTTGCGCAAGGGTATATTGAAGCATACCATCGCTTATTTCAAATGGATATTTCTACTCGTTCTCCTGACGGAAGATTGGCAGAAGTGTTTGGCGAAAGCTTTTTAGAATATGATAAGAAACAACGCAGACTTGGATTAGGATTTGCGGCAGATAATGCCGTAGAAGGTTGGAAGAAATTCCCTGATGCATACAAGTTAGTAGAGCAATACAGTCGTGGTGTTAATCATTTTATCGACCAATTGAGTCCGGCAGATTACCCAATGGAATACAAGCTACTCGATTTTGCACCCACCGAATGGACCCAGCGCCATTGTGCGCTGCATCTAAAAGCAATGACTCAGACTTTAGCGGGATACGAAGAAGACATAGAGTTTAGTAATGCCATAAAACTATTTGGTGCGTCTGATTTTGAAATCATTTACCCAGAACACAATTTGAAAGATGTCCCTGTAATTCCTGGACCGTATGATTTTGCAAATCCACGTAAGGCACTAGCTGCGAATACGGTGGCCAGTAAAATAATAGCAGGAATAGAGCGCCCTCGCTCCAATCCTGGAGTAGGAAGTAATAATTGGGCCGTTGCGGGTAGTAAAACAGCAAGTGGTACGCCTATTTTAGCGAATGACCCTCATTTAGGTTTGACTTTACCTTCGGCATGGTATGAAATTGCGATTACTACTCCCACGTTTTCTGCTCGCGGAGTTAGTTTGCCCGGCCAACCGGGTATTATGATAGGTTTCAACGAACACATAGCCTGGGGCGAAACCAATGTAGGCCACGATGTAATGGACTACCACCAAATACATTGGCTAGACAGCGGCCACACCACATATGCACTGGATGGAAAGAAAAAGAAGGTAACTTATCGCGTAGAATCGATAAAGGTAAAAGATAAGGTAGAAGTAATTGACTCCGTAAAATATACATTCTGGGGACCGGTGGTAGATGATGATAAAGATTTGGCACTGCGCTGGTTGGCGCACGACGCCGCTACAGGACCAGAAATTCAAACTTTTGTAAAAGGAATGCAATGCAGAAACTACGATGAGTACTTAGATGCTACAAGTGGTTTTTACTGTCCTTTTCAAAACTTCATTTACGCTGACAATCACGACGAAATTGCCCTGCGCGTAAACGGCAATATCCCACTGAAAAGAAAAGGACAAGGCCGATTAATTAGTCCAGGAAAATTGTCAAAAGACGACTGGCAGGGATTTATTCCAAGAAATCAAAATCCGCAAGTACGCAGTCCGAAGAAAGGTTTTGTAACCAGTGCAAACCAATGGAGTACTTCGCCTGATTACCCGTATTATTACAACGGCAGTTTTGAACCCTATCGAGGAAGAATAACCAATCGTTTGCTGGCAGAAATGGATAGCATTTCGGCAGATGATATGATGAAAATGCAGCAGAATGTGTACAGTATACAAGCTGAAGAAAGCTTACCACTAATGCTGCAATACCTAGACGAAACATATCACAAACACGCATTTATTCAATTACTTACAAAATGGGATTACAATTACGATGCTGATTCCAAAGCGGCTTCCATTTATGATGAATGGTTTAATCAGTTTCACGAGTTGCTGTGGGATGAGGTATATACCAAACTTGACGTAACTGCACTGCCACAACCAGACATTTGGGTATCCATTGGCTTACTGGAAAAAGATGCAAACAACAAGTTTTTTGACATTGCAAAAACGCAGAAAAAAGAAACAGCGCGCGATATAGTCACACAGGCATTTGTAAAAAGTGTTGCCAAACTGGGCAGAGATTTACCAGAATGGAGCAAGGTTAAAAATGCACAAATTCCTCATCTTACAAGGCTGCCCGCTTTCTCTTATTCCAAGCTTAGCATTGGTGGACACAAGCATAGCATAAATGCGATGCAACAAAGCTTTGGGCCAAGCTGGCGAATGGTAATAGAACTTACAGAAAAACCCGTTGGATACGGCATTTATCCGGGTGGCCAAAGCGGTAATCCGGCAAGTGCTTATTATAAAAACAATGTAGAAAAATGGGCAACCGGACAGTACGACAAGCTAACTATAATTACAAAACCTGAGGGAATTGCTGATGCACTCTTTAAAATTACTATAAAGCCATGAAAACCATTTCTACTTTTTTAATCATTGCAGCAGCGACCCTGCTTTTATCCATATACTTACCGTGGTGGGTTATCGCGCCTATAAGTTTGGCTGCTTGCTATTTTGCTCAACTTTCGTGGGCAAAGTCTTTTTTCGCCTCGTTTCTTGCTGTCTTTTTGGTATGGCTTGGCAGCGTTTATTTTTTTGATTATGGTACCATCAGAAATATCGTAGGCGACCTGTTCTCTATGACCGCAGATGCAACCCCATTTTTTACTGCGGCACTTGGAGGCTTAGTCAGCGGTATTTTTGGAGCAGCAGGCACTTTGCTCAAATCTATTGATATAGGTTAATCTGCTTTATTAATTAGAACTTGGTTCTGTGAGGAAAGAAAAGACAATAAAATCTTTTTTTTTAAGCGCAGCACCCCATCAGTTAAATTAAGAATGGAACGTCGCTATTTGACTTTGCATTAATTACTGACTGTTCAAGATATTTTTTAACACGACTACAAACTGGCCAGTGCTTCTTGCATTTCTTCAATCGTTACCTCCTTGTATTCAGGGATGATTTTAGCACCGCTTTTCGACTCAAAGTCAACGATAGAGAGTTGAGGCTTACCATCTACGGCCAGAATACTAATGGCTTTTGCTTTTTCACGTGGCGGTATAGCAACAGAAAAACCGTCAGGTCCAAAATTGGGCGTTAGAATACTCCTAAACTTTTTTATAAATACAAATACACGTTCACCAATTACACCAGCAACCGCAAACTTGGTAACTACCTTATTACGAATCTTAGAATATCTATCGCAATTCATCCAACCCAGCTGATTAAAACTTGCTGAATAGTAATTCTCAAGCGTTTCTTGAGGAGTTATACCATCAAGCTTGTCCTGATTTATTTTTACACGCACGGCATCGTCCATTTTTTCTACCAATCCTTCATTTTCTAAAATAGCAGTCACCAAATCATTGCTGTATAAATTATATAGTTTGTATACCTGGTAGTCTCTGTGTTTGTTCCAAAACTTCTTCATTTTAGATATACGTATTCTCCCTTTTTCCACGAAATTGTCTTCGATAAATTTCACATCAAAACTGGAGAGTAGCTCATAATATCGAATTTGATTTAACACATACTTCATTTTGGTTAAATCTTCATCCTTAATCTGAAACTGCGCGTATCTTCTAATGTATGCTATGGGATCCGTAGTAGTAAGCGTTCCATTTCTCGACTCTCTACAAAACACACGAATTGCCACGTTCAATCGTGTCTGGTCATACACTTTCTTATGATAAGCATATTCTTCTTCTAACATTTTAAGATGCTTTTCTATCGCTTTGTCGTAGTTTGCAACCTCTTCATTATAAGCAATCATCGCACTTTCATACGATTGCATTTGTGTATGGTACCGAACCATACGCTCTTCATATTTCTGCAATTGCTGGTTATACACGTCCATTCGCTCTGCATAATCTGCGTCCGCAAGTTCTTGTATTTTACTATCGGAAGTAAGGAATGCCTTTACTCCCCTCACCATTTTAGAAGCGTCTTTTTTGATAGGAGCTCGTGGATGGCTTGGCTTATTGGGCTTAGCAGGCGAAAGCGGAAATGCCAAGGCAAACTGATTGATATTCAAAGCTCTTTTGGCCGGAATTGGATTAAAATACGGCATCAATAGCATAGTATCTACTTGCAAAGGAGCACCTTTCACATCCTGCTTTGATGTAGCAAATCTATCTTTGGTTATCTGCCATTTCATAAGTCCATTTGCATCACGCTGTCCTGCAAAAACAGACATATCATCCTCCACACTTTCCGCAGGCAAGTTCACTTTTATCTGCTTATTGCTACGCAATTCCAAAGGTTGATTATTCAAACTGGCTTTTATATTTATCATGCCGCCACTCTCCAGCATTTCTCCTTCTTGGGTTTGTGTAGTAAGCAAGTGCAACAATCCATCTTTGGCAGATAATGCTTCGTCTATGGTTATCTCTACATTTTTATTACTTACTGGTCGTCCGTTTGCATC
>JBEAPG010000036.1:0-9493 GCA_041164545.1 Bacteroidota bacterium | reverse complement strand
AAATGCATTAAATGCAGATTCATCTGCGCTTTGTCCTTTATAATAGTTGGTTATATCTATAGTACTGCCATAGTTACCTAACATCATATTGATGCTGTTTACCAACATTTGATCATTCTCGTCATTGCTACCACAAACAACTAAACTTCTGCCTTTTGCATTGAGCAAATCTGTAGCCGCTTGTTTAATTGTATTACCTGCTAGGTCTTCACCTGCTTTTCCACCATTTAGTGCAGCATATAGCGCTTCAAGGTGTTTACCTACCTTGCTCATTTTCATAGGTGCGCGGCTGTCTGCATTGGCTCCAGATAGAGACATTAAGCTCTCAAACTGATAGTGCTTAGACATTTTACCGTCTTTTGGAACTCTGTTTTTAGAATAGTCAGACTGGAATTTCATAGGACTAATCCAAGTTCCAAGAAAGTCTGCACCGAAACTAACAATAACTTCCGCCTTACTAAAATCATATGCAGGAATTACCGCTTTTCCAAAAGCTTTTTGGTTTGCTCTTGTTATACCTGAATATGAAATAGGTTCGTAAGCTACTACCTCTGTGTTTGTATATTTTACAGAGAAGTCTGCAATGGCTTGCGAAAGTACTAAGCTAGTATTGGTTGGAGTAACAATCGCAATTGACTTGCCACTTGCGGCGGTTTTGTCTAATGCCGCTATCACCTCCTTATCAAAATCTGCCCAAGCTAAAGGCTTTCTTTCTCCTGCCTTCATTGGACCTTTTAATCGATTTGTATCATATAAAGAAAGAATGCTTGAATGTGCCAAACCATCTAAACCACCGCCAAAGTATGTAGCTTCTTTGTTTGGTTCAAATTTTATTGGTCTTCCTTCTCTTACTTTTACAAGCATCGGAAATCCTTCGCTATTGCTAACACTGCTACTAGCATAGTACAAAGGAACGCCTGGAGTCACATTGTCAGGTTTTACTACATAAGGAATTGCATTCTTAACAGGAGTTTTGTTACACGCTGCCAAGGTTACTGCTCCTAAACTGAAACCGAAATATTTTAGAAAGTCTCTTCTGTTTGCACGTGTACTATCATCGTTAGAGAAAATTTTATCCAACGGTAAGCCTTCGGCAAATTCATTCACATTAGAACTTACAAAATCTTGCGTCTCTTGTAGTTCGTCAATTCCTTTCCAGTATTTATTTGAAGAATTCATTTACTTTTTTTCTTAATCTTTTTTGAGATTTACTTTATTTTTTAGTAGTGACATTTACTACACTCCAAACCACCATTATCTGCCACAGTTATATAATCTTTACCCTGTGCCTTCATATTTTTATGTACTTCTTCATAGTACTTATTATTTTCACTATCTATTCCTCTTTCTCTGTGGCAATCAATACACCAACCCATTTGTAAAGTAGAAAATTGATACACTTTTTCCATTTCTTGTATAGGACCGTGGCAGGTTTGACACTCTAAGTTACCAACCACTACGTGTTGAGAGTGGTTAAAATATGCCAAGTCTGGTAAATTATGAATACGTACCCATTCAATAGGTTTTTGCTCGTAATCGGCTATGTACTCCATATTGTCACCATCAAACCCAATTGCATTATATATTTTTTGTATCTCTGGTGAAGTTTTACCATTGTACTTTTCTGCTGCTTTCACGTATTTGTGGCAGTTCATACATGTATTTAATGAGGGTATACTCGCTGACTTCGATTTTTCAACTGTACTATGGCAATACTTGCAATCAATTTCATACTGACCAGCGTGGATCTTGTGTGAAAAATTGATGGGCTGAGTTGGTGCATATCCTTGTTGAACCCCAACTTCGTTCATACCAAACTTGTAACCGAAAGCGCCTAAAACTAAAATAAGTATTCCAGCAATAGCCAAAGTAGCAACTGTTGGATTCCACTCGGTAATGATTGGTTTGATTTTACTTTCATAGAAAGAAGGTTCTGCCGCTTCTGGATTTCTCTCCTGATTTAAAGCATTTAAATGGCGCTTGATTCCGAATAGTAAAGCTGCAATAGCTAGTAATACTATTGACAAGATAAGTAATGCCAGAAATGTAGATTCTGAATAAAATGATGACATATTATTTGAAAATGATAAAGTGCTTGAAAGGGTAAGAAATAAGGTGAAAAGAATTTTAGCTTTTAGTTTATTCATACATTAATTCCGCATGTTTTCATGCGGCTGCAAATATATGCGACTCATAAAATGAGCTTATTTGAGATATACACAATTTTTCAATTTAGAAGGGATACAAATAGGTTTGTAAATCTAATGTAAAACATTGAAAATCAAATTATTAAAAATCGAACCTCATAAGCCATTTATACTATGGAAAAAAGTTCAAAAAACAAAAACATTATTATAAAAATTGAGTAACCGAAACGGCGCAAAAATGGAGCGTTTTGATTACCGTGACATTTTCTTGACTTATTTTGGTGCTTTATTGTAGGCTTTAATAATGTCTTTCACCAATCTATGGCGAACAACATCACTCTCATTTAATTTTACTATTCCAATACCTTTTACTCCTTTCAGTATATTAATCGCTGGTTCTAATCCACTTCTTATTTTGGGAGGTAGGTCGATTTGAGATAAGTCTCCTGTTACTACAACTTTGGCAATAGGCCCCATTCTTGTTAGAAACATTTTAAGCTGCGTTTCCGTAGCATTTTGAGCTTCATCTAATATTGCAAAACAATTGTTCAATGTTCTTCCTCGCATAAAAGCCATTGGGGCAACTTCTATTACACCTTTCTCCAAGTAGTTCTTGTAACGTTCAGTTGGAATCATTTCTTGCAGCGCATCATACAATGGTCTAAGGTATGGGTCAATTTTTTCCTTTAAATCTCCGGGTAAAAATCCCAAGCTTTCACCAGCCTCCACAGCTGGTCTGCATAGCACTATACGTTTTACTTCCTTGTTCTTAAGGGCTTTAACGGCAAGTGCAACAGCGGTATAGGTTTTTCCGGTTCCTGCAGGTCCTATGGCAAATACTAGGTCATGCTTGTGCACTTGATCTACCAATTCTTGTTGGTTTTTGGTTCGTGCGCTTATTATTCTACCATTTTGCCCGTGTATTATTATTCCTTTCTCTTTAATATTGGGGTTTTCTTCTCCGTGCACAACCCGCTCTATATCTCCAAGTGAAACTTGTTCATTTACTTTTAGGTATTTTACTATAGACTCAGTCGCAGTAATAAATTCTTCAATGTGGTTTTCTTCTCCTTTTACACTTATTTCATTTCCTCTTGATGAAATGATTAAGCTAGGGTATTTTGCCTTAAAAATTTTAAAGTAGCTATTGTACGGACCAAAAAATCGGGATGGATTTATGTCTTCAATCAAATATTTTCTTTCTGCCAAGGTATTTTATACAATTATTATGTTCAGTGTTTATTTTCGTCGGCTAAATTAGGATTTTTTTCATTGCCTGTACTTACATTTTTAAGTGATTTTGGGGCCGATTCACATTATATGGCTTCGTTTAAAGGTGCTATGCACAAGGCTGGGATTGCTTTGCCATTTATAGAAATATCCAGTAGAATCGAACCTTTTGACATTGTTGAAGCTGCCTATCTCAGTTCGATGGTGTACAATGACTTTGAAGAAGGGAGTATTCATATCTTGGCTACAAATGTTGTAGCTACTTCATTTGAAGGTCATTTAGCTGCTAGATACAATAACCATTTTTTTGTAGCTCCAGACAATGGAATTCTAAGCTTAATTTTTGAAGATAGTTTCAAGGATTATTACTTGATACCTACTGAAACCTATGAACAAAAGATCCAGAATGTGTATTTACCATTCATAGATTTGTTGATTAAAGCTGATTATGATTTAGACCAAGTAGCACAATTAGCGGACAAAGTAAATACCAATAGCAGGCTTACCGCCGTTAAAGATGCGAAAGAACTAAGAGGAACTATATTGTTTGTAGATCATTTTGGGAATGCATATACCAATATTACCCTTCGAGAATTTCATGACTTTGTAGAAAATAGTCCATACCTTATTCATTTAAGCAGGCACGCTTCTCTTATTGGGATTTCTCAAAACTTTGCCGATGTGCAAGAAGGCGACCCGTTATGCTACTTTTCAGACCACGGATATCTGGTTGTAGCAATAAAGAAGGGCAATGCTAATCAACTGCTGAATTTACGAAAATACAAACCGCTTATTATTGAAAAAATATGATTTTACGTTTGGTAAAAATGCATTTTAATATGGATGATATAGACGCATTCTTAGCCTATTTTGAAACTATTAAACACGAAATAGAAGCGATGCCTGGAAATCTTGGATTGAAATTGTATCAGGATACCAGAAATAAAGACGTTTTTTTTACTCATAGCTTTTGGTTAAATGCCCAAAGCTTAGAGGCTTATCGCCATTCTGATGCATTTAAAGAAATATGGCCAAAAACAAAGGCTATGTTTGCAAGTAAAGCTGAAGCTTGGAGTTTGAATTTAAAGTAAATATAATTGTAGAATAAATGAAAAAAGTTTTAAAATCCATACTAGCCGTCGCATTAGTAGCTTGTGCCTCATCTGCATTTGCACAATTCGATAAAATAGAAGAAGCTATTGCAGACGGAAATTTTAAACGTGCAGAAAAAATTGCGGAAGGATACCTTGAAGATCAATCGATGAAAAAGTATCCTGAAACATATTATTACTATGCGCAAGCTTTGTATGAAAACTCAAAAGATCCATTTTATTGGGAGAAAAATCCTGAAGCTATAAAAGAAGCTGTAAAAGCAATCGAGAAAGGATTGCGAAAAGATGAAGATAGGGCTAGAATAGCAATGTTTGATGATGTACTAGAAGGCGTTGTCAAGCGCAATAATGAACTAGCTATGGATCAGTACAATATCAATAAGATATCAAAAGCAGGAGGAATGTTTGATGACTCATACGCATTAAATGGTAACAGGTTTGCGTACTTTATGTCAGGTAAATGCGCCATAGAATTTGAAGATACAGCAAAAGGAGAAGAGCATTACGAGCAATTAATAACTTGGTATAATAATGATTTGGCAAACGAAGTAAAAGATGCTGAGCAAGTGCTGGATCCACATACCTATTTTATTAATAAATACTGGAGCAAACTAAATTATGATAGCGCTAAGTATTTTATTAAAAATGCTAGAGCAATTTTTGGTGACGACGCAAAAGTGAATTTTTACCAAACCAAGGTAACTTTGGATCAGGTAAAAGATATGCCGCCTTCATTGCTTTTATTGGACTATGTTCAGGAAGCTCTTCTTTACGCTCCGTTAGATGACAAATTACTGCACAAAGAAAATGCCGTATACATTTATATTATAAAAAATAAAATTACCAATAATCAACTGAACGACGCAGACAGTTTGCTTAATCGTTTTGCCAATGAAAAAGTAGCTAAATCAGCGCTACCTAAAGCAGATAAGATTAAGGAAGTAGATATTTTCGTAGAGGCAAAAGCGGAAAATGTATTGTGGGATCTAGCAGAATATTTCCAAACATATGGTCACCTAGAAAGTGCAAAATTTACACTAGATAAATACATTAACAAAACAGCAAAATCCAATGCAGAAGGAGATATAGCAAGCAGATGGTCTATCATTGCGGACTATGCGTTTAAGTCTAAAAAGCTTCCTTTCTCAGCCTTCGTATTACAGCAAGCTATATTGAAGTATCCACAAGATAAGGTTTTGGCAGAATCTCGAAAAAATATAATAGCCGCAAAGGAAAATGAACGATTAGATGTAGATGAGCAAGGAGCACTTTATAGCTTAATGAAAGATGAGTTTGCTGTGAGCAAAACCAATGAGAATAAAGAACGTATTATCAAGATAAACGATAGATATCTAGGTCTTTTAGTTGCTGCAAATCGATTTTCAAGTGCAAGAGATATTATGAGTGAACAAATGGTGTTGGCTCCAGAAGTAGACCATTCATACAGACTAGAATTCATTGCTAGAGAGGATTTTTACCAAAACTATTACCAAACAAAAACGATAGGAAAGGACAACGATGGCAATGACGTTTATCTATTTCAGTGGGACGGTAGTACAAGTACCTGCGAGCCAGGTGTTTTAGATATGGATATTCAAACTAAAGTAGCAAACAGAATCAATTACTTTAGAAGAAACGCTGGTGTGCCTGAGGTCTTATTTGATGCAGCAACCAATGAATACTGCCAAAAAGCCGCTTTGATGATGACGGCCAATAGAAACTTAGAACATAATCCTCCAAGAACCTGGAGATGCTATAGTGATGATGGTGCATATGCCGCAAAACATTCTTTACTTATAAAGGATGCAAATACATCATTAGCAGTCACTTACATTATGGATGATAAAAATCCGAGTGCTGGAAATAGAAGATGGTTACTCTACCCAAATGGAAGAGTATATGGTCACGGTTCTACTGATGATGTGGCAGTAATATGGACACTTGACGACTCTGGATCTACTGACACTGCTCAGTATATGGATAATCCAGTGTGCTGGCCACCAAAAGGTGATGTACCTCAAATTATGTTGTTTCAAAATTGGACATTCTCGATTTATCGTGATTTGACGGATGCTAAGGTAGAAGTAAAGCAGGACGGAAAAGCGTTAGATGTAAAAGTTGAAAAATTTGTGAGAGGATACGGTGCCCCAACGTTGGTCTTTACACCAAACATAGAAAAACAAGCCTTGCCTGATAAAAGCAAGTTTGATGTAACGGTTACATTGTCAAACGGGCGTAAATATTTATATACAGTGCGCACGTTTTACTACGATCCATCAAAAAGATAACAACTTAGTTAGCAACCTTTTCATTATCTTGCCGGTCTATATAGAAATAGGCAAGATTTAGTGTATCCAATTCGCTCCATATTTTGTTTGATAAGCTTGGTTGTTTTGAGTTTTCAAACTCAAGCGCAAACAGGATTTATGCAAAATTTGGGACAGTATGATGCGCCTATAAAATACCAAGTAGATTTTAATGACCACACTATTTACGTAGATCAAGAGGGATTTTCCATCTTGCTTCACGATAATGAAACGTGGATAGATTGGGTGAATGAAGCACACGAGCACAAGCAACTCAAAACGAAGAGAAGTGTAAGCTCAAAGACGCTGAAGTTTCAATTTGTGAAATTTGAATTGGTTGGAGCAAATCTGAATAGCCATAAAGGACTAAAACCATTTAGTTCATATTATAATTTTTACGTAGGAAGCGATAAAAGCAAATGGGTATCTGGGGCCAAGAAATATGAGCAACTCTATTTTACCAATATTTACCCAAATATAGACCTGGAGCTTGAAGTACTGGATCAACGATTTAAGTACAATTTTATACTTAAATCTGGTGCAAATATTCAAGACATAAAGCTTAAAATAAATGGAGCGGATGCTATAAATATAAATGATGAGCGGCTTGAAATAACCACACAATTCGGTGCATTTTCTGAAGTAATGCCCGTAAGTTATAGTGTAGTGAATGGCACAAAACAACCCATCGTTATGAAGTACGTGCAACGTGGTGATTATATTGGATTTGAAGCGCAGCAAAACATGGCGGAATATACGAGAGTAATTGATCCAGAGCTTGTATTCTCCACCTACTCAGGAAGTTCAGTAGATAATTTCGGATTTACAGCAACCTTTGATAGCAGTGGAAATCTATATGCAGGTGGTATAGCAACAAGCCCAACAACCTTTAGTAATGGAAGATATCCGGTAACAATTGGTGCCTATGATTTTACTTTTAATGGCGGCTCGGGTAATGAACCAGCTAATTTGCCTTGCGATGTTACCATAAGCAAATACAGTACAGATGGTAAAACACTAATATATGCTACTTATCTCGGTGGAACAAGTGATGAATATCCGCATAGTTTGATTGTAGATAAGGACGACAATCTGCTCATTTTTGGCACAACGTATTCTAGTAATTTCCCAACTCAGTTTGGCGCACCATTTCCTCTAAAAAATGGAGGGATGGATTTGTTCGTCACCAAATTTAATGCAACTGGATCTGCCTTAATTGGTTCTACGTACATCGGTGGAAGCGCTAGCGATGGGCTGAATCAAAGTTCGAGAACGCGCTATTTTTACGCTGATGACTTTAGAGGAGAGATAAATCTGGACTCCAACGGAAATGTTTACGTTGCAACGTGCACACGTTCAAATGATTTTCCTGTAACCGCCGGTGTATTTCAAACATCAAACAACGTTGCCAATTCGCAAGAAGGAGTGGTATTTTGTTTATCACCAGATATTTCAAACCTAAAATGGAGCAGTTATTTTGGGGGAAATGGAGACGATGCAATTTATAGTGTTGACGTTGCATCAGATGGTGATTTGTATATAAGCGGCGGAACAACCAGCTCAAATTTGGCTTCAACCGGAGGTTCTGTAGGTACAAGTTATAATGGTGGCAGAGCAGATGGTTTTGTAGCGAGAATTAGCCCAGACGGGACTAGCTTAAAACGCACAGCGTATTGGGGAACTGGAGAATACGATCAGATATTAAGTCTGGATATTGATAAGTATGGAAATATTTTTGTAGTAGGGCACTCCGATGGTGGAATGCCAACCAAAGGAAATGGGTACAAAAACCTAGGAGGTTCACAATTTATTTCGAAGTTTAATTCTGATTTGAACAGTCATTTATTAACCACCGTATATGGAAGCGGAAATAAGTCTCCAGATATTACTGTTAATGCATTTTTGGTAGATGAGTGCGGTAAAATATTTGTTTCAGGTTGGGGTGCAAGTCTATATACCGGTCCAACCGCTCCTATGCGCAGTATGCCATTAACAAATGATGCGCTACAAAAAGTGACTGATGGCAATGATTTTCATTTAGCTGTTTTTAGAAGAGATGCACTGGAATTGCTATATGCTACGTACTTCGGTGGAAACAGAACCGATGATCACGTGGATGGTGGGACAAGTAGGTTTGATAAAAGAGGAGTTATATATCAAAGTGTTTGCAGCAGTTGCCCACCAAGCAGTGATGGACAAACCAATAGAGTAAGCGATTTTCCGACTACCAAAGGGGCTTACTCTGAGCTTAATCCAAGTCCAAGATGCAGCAATGCGAGCTTCAAATTAGCTTTTGGGAATTTGAATAGACCGCCAGAATTACGTGATACAATTTATACCGTAACAGCCCTGGACACCCTCATTTTTACCTATACTGTAACGGATCCCGATGATGATACCATTAATCTCACTTTTACCTATCCCAACAATATAAGAGATGCATTTATAAATCAGATAGAAACTTTTCAGGGAGAAACAGAAATCGATGTTCCATTTACCATTGCACCGGGATGTGAACATGTGGGTGACACATTTACAATACCGGTATACGCTGCCGATAGAGGTTGTCCTACAGAAAAAGATAGTCTTTCTTTTTTTAAAATAGTAGTAAATCCGCCACCTGTACTTGATCCACCTCAGGTCTTATGCCTCAACTTTATCAACCAAAATGCACTCAAAATAGAGTGGGAGGGTATTC
>JBEAPG010000035.1:0-9536 GCA_041164545.1 Bacteroidota bacterium | reverse complement strand
CATTACCATTTATTTTACCATATCAATTGGTTGGTAGCTACGGAAACCAATTTGTAAAAGGATATACGCCAGGCGAAATTGGAAATGATCCAGCTTTAAGATATCCAAATGGATCATTTACAGTTGGTCTTATTGTTGGAAACGGTCAACCAGATCCAAACGGTGGACCTCCTGCTTGTATGGATACATTCTGGTACAATGACATGTTCCGTATCCTTTACTTAAATGCAGACTTCACTATTGTAAGTCCTGACTACGAACCTAAAACTATTTGTGCTGGTGGTACAGCTTACTTTAGAATAGACGAGCCAATACAAGATAGTATTTCTACCATGCGTTGGGCTTGGGGTTACCAAGGAATTGGAAGAGGAACACCTAATGCACTTGATGTATATATTGAACAAACGAAATACTACGAAACATATACTGGACCTTCACCAACAAGAAACGACAAAGATGTAAATTGGAACGGAGAAAATTGGTTATACAATTACGTAATTCGTCAAACTTTAAATGATGTTTTAGGACTTCAAACGCTGGATACTATCGTAACAACCATTATAAAAGATTGGAGAGTTGTGGCTAACACCAGAAATGCAGACCAATTGGTTAAAGATGCATTCCAATCTATTGGTTTATACTACAATGAAATACCTGAAGAAGATATCCCTTACTACTTGGGTGATGGCACATTCGGATGTATAGATACTTCAGGTTTAAGCCAATATTTTTCTTTTGGTGTAAAAGCGTACTCTGAAAAAGTAGATAGAGATGTTTGGGTAAATGGAAGCAAACGAATGAGATGTTTAGATTACAGCCCAACAACATTGTACGACACAGTATTTGCATTAACGCCAACTGGTGGAAGAATACCTTCACAGCAATATCCAGGTCTTGATTCATTCTTTAGTACATCTATATCTAAAAACTATAGACGATCAGATTGTATTGACTCTATGGAAGTAGCACAAGTGCTTCATTTTAGAGATTCTTCACTACGTGGATTTGATAGTCTATTTGTAGATACCAACTTCGATGGAAACAAAGAATGGGTACACGGTCTTTGGAAAAAAGAATATATGTATCCAGAGATTATTACACCTGACCCTTGTTATCCGGATCAAAAAGATACTATCTACAAACCAGCCAATGGGCCAATGATTCCGACGCTCTTCTTAAACAATACTGTAGGTTGTGAGAAACGTGGAGCTAAACTATTGAACGTAGGTTTCCTAAACGATTTCTGGCTGGATAATGAGAATATATGTAATGGACTCGTCGTCCGGCTTGAGGATACATTAAGGTACTGGCAATATGGTGAGCAAGATCCGCCTACCTATCCGATTTTCCCTTATGACTTCTGGTACGACTTTAATAGATACATCAACAATAGAGAAACGTTTGAAGCAGATTGGGATGAAAGTGATGGACTTGGACCTATTTGGGAACGATCATTGTCTCTAAACCATATCTATGACGAACCAGGTGAATACACAATTACAGTAGTATCTAAAGACAGTATGAACTGTAGAGATACTGTTCGTGTTAAAGCATTTATAACAGATGTTTTACCAAACTTTGGATTAACAAACGACTTCTTGAATTGTGCCACTTTCGTTGATTTCCAAGACTCCACTTTGGTTATAGACCCTTGTGCTGCAAAAGATACTTGTACAACTGGTGTAAAATTAGCTTGTGATAGCATCATTAAATATGAATGGAATTTTGGAGATGGTACACGTAAGAGTTTACTAAAAAATCCGACGCACGATTATACACGGGGTGGTTTCTTTGATGTTACCCTAAAAGTATGGACTGCATTGGGTTGTGAAGATTCTATAGTTAAACGAATTTATATTCCGGGACCACAGCCCTTATTCCAATTCACTCAACAAGTTTGGAACGACCAAGACTCAGCAATTATTTGTGTAGGCGACTCTATAATACTTGAAAACTTGAGTGGTGGTGACAAAATAGACCCAAGTTGGGAAATGCGTTGGGGTGATGGAGGAATTTCTAACCCGAACGATAGTGGAACGCTGTTTGGCCACAAATATGATTCTGTTGGAACATTCGAATTGTACCTAGTTCAATTTGATAAGATTGCTGGATCTAACATAAGATGTAGCCGCATCTTCCCAGACACAAACCCAGACTTACTTAACAAACGAGTAATCAAGGTAATTGTGCTCCCAAGGGCCCCAGCAGATATGACTATTTCAGACACAATTGTATGTCCTGACGAGTTAATCACATTTACCGCTAATGTAGACCCACTTTACACCAGATATATTTGGAACTTTGGTGATGGCGATACTACGACACGTTTCTTCCCAGATAGCGTAACTACACACTCTTATGCTAACAGTGGAGTATATGACATTAAGTTAATACCAGATTATACTCCGCCAGAGTTTACACCTAAATGCGTGGACACAGCTTACGGCAGAGTACGTGTTGTAACTGTAGAGGCTGGATTTACAGTTGATTCAATTAAGCGTCCAGAGTTCTGCTTTACAAATACATCTACAGGAGCCATTTCGTATGAATGGACATTTGAAGAAGATAATGGAGTTATTATAACAAGTACTGAAACTGACCCATGTAATAATTGGGATGATCAAAGAGGGTCTTATGAAGTATGTCTGATAGCCACAAGTGCAGAAGGATGTAAAGACACTTTCTGTGACATTATTAGAAATTCATTTATTAGAAGAATTATTCCATACAACGTATTTACGCCAAGCGTAGACGGAGATGGAGATGGTCTGAATGATGTATTCAAAATAACAGGTGAAGGACTAACTGAGTATAACATCAAGATATTCAACCGTTGGGGCGAGCGTGTGTTCGAGTCTAACAGTATAGATATTTCTTGGAACGGTAGAGTGAACAATGACGGTGCAATTTGCCCAGAAGGAACATACTTCTACATTATTAATTACACCTTCTTATTTGGTGAAGAGAACGAAGGTCTCGGACCAATTGAAGGATCGGTTGATATTATTCGATAATATCACCCCAATAGCCTAAAAATGAAGGCCCATTCTATGTAGGATGGGCCTTTTTATTGCTCAATATTTTGTACTTTCGCACCGCTTATAACGAAAGACGGAGGGATTAGGCCCTGCGAAGTCTTGGCAACCTGAAAACACTCCTTGTATCAAGGTGCCAAATCCTATCGCCAGCATAGCTAGCGAACAGATAAGCTTCTCAACCTAACCTTCTAACTTCATTGCCACTATGTCAAAAAATATACATCAGTATTTACGATTGAGCGGGTTAGAACCAATGGTACAAACCCCCAACTTAAATTTTATAAATATTGGGGAACGAACCAATGTAACGGGGTCAAAGAAATTTGCACGTCTTATTTTAAATGATAAGTACGACGAAGCCTTAGATGTAGCACGTCAACAAGTTGAAAATGGAGCCCAAATCATAGATGTAAATATGGACGAAGGAATGCTTGATGGCAAATCGGCTATGGTGCATTTCCTTAACCTAATTGCCTCTGAACCAGACATTAGCCGAGTTCCGGTTATGATAGATTCAAGCAAGTGGGAAATTATTGAGGCAGGACTAAAAGCACTTCAAGGCAAAGGAATAGTTAATTCCATAAGCTTAAAAGACGGTGAGGAAGCGTTTATAGAACGTGCAAGAAAAATAAAAAGATATGGTGCTGCCACAGTAGTAATGGCCTTTGATGAAAATGGTCAAGCTGATTCATACAATAAACGTATTTCTATCTGTAAACGGTCATATGACATACTTTTAGATAAAGTAAAATTCTCCCCAGAAGACATCATTTTTGATCCCAATATTCTCACGGTAGCTACTGGTATAGAAGAGCATAATAACTATGCGGTGGATTTTATAAACGCTACACGATGGATAAAACAAAACTTGCCACATGCCAAGGTAAGTGGCGGTGTTAGTAATATCTCCTTTAGCTTTAGAGGTAATGACATAGTTAGAGAAGCAATGCACTCCGCATTTTTATATCACGCTATTCAAGCGGGACTAGATATGGGAATTGTAAATGCGGGAATGATAGAAGTGTACGAAGAAATTCCGAAAGAATTACTTACACGAGTAGAAGACGTATTGCTAAACAGAAGGCCAGATGCTACGGAAAGATTAGTGGAATTTGCAGAGACCGTAAAAGGAGATGGTAAGAAAATCGAAATAGATCTTTCTTGGAGAGATCAAGAAGTTGAAAAACGACTTGAGCACTCACTGGTAAAAGGAATTACTGAATACATAGACCAAGATACTGAAGAAGCGAGACAAAAATACAATAAGCCCCTTGATGTAATAGAAGGACCACTTATGGCGGGAATGAATATAGTCGGCGACCTTTTTGGTAGCGGAAAAATGTTTTTGCCACAAGTAGTAAAAAGTGCTCGGGTTATGAAAAAATCCGTTGCTTATCTAAACCCGTATTTGGAAGCCGAGAAAGCAGAAGGAAGCGCACAAGGCAAAATCTTACTAGCCACTGTAAAAGGTGATGTGCACGATATAGGTAAAAATATAGTAGGTGTAGTTTTGGCTTGTAACAGTTACGAAATAATAGACTTGGGTGTGATGGTACCTACAGATCGAATTTTGGATGAAGCCATAAAACACAACGTAGATGTTATTGGCCTAAGTGGATTGATTACACCAAGCTTAGACGAAATGGTAGATGTGGCAACAGAAATGGAGCGACGAGGAATGACCCTACCATTGCTTATAGGGGGAGCAACTACATCGCGCGTACATACCGCAGTAAAAGTAGCTCCGAAATACAGTGGACCTGTAGTGCACGTATTAGATGCATCGCGCTCTGTTCCCGTAGCAGGCAGCCTTATAAGTGAAACGGATAAAGGTGTATTTGCTACTAAAATAAAAGAAGAATACACTCAATTAGCTGTGCAACACGCAGCTCGCCAACAGGAAAAAATTATTCTACCGCTTGATGATGCCAAAGCGAATAAATTAAATTTAGATTGGAGTGACTTTGAACCATACAAACCAAAACAACCGGGCATTGAAGTGATAGAGGATATGGATCTCTCGGTGCTTCGTGAGTATATTGATTGGACACCGTTTTTTCAAACTTGGGAATTACACGGAAAATATCCAACCATTTTGGAGGATGAGCTAGTAGGTGCTGAAGCACGAAAGTTGTTTGACGATGCCAATGAAATGCTCGATGACATTATCAAAAACAAAAAATTGTCGGCCAAAGGGGTTGTAGGCATCTTTGAAGCAAATGAAGAAAATGGAGATGTTCATTTAGCTCAACACGATGTTACTTTCAACTTTTTACGTCAACAACGAAAAATGGGAAATTCCATTCCAAATCTTTCGCTTGCAGACTATGTTGCACCAAAATCTAGTGGCAAAACGGATTATATAGGTGCCTTCGCAGTAACAGCTGGCATAGGAATAGATAAATGGATTTCTCAATTTGAAGCAGACCACGACGACTATAATGCTATATTAATTAAGGCTATTGCCGACCGACTAGCCGAAGCATTTGCAGAATACATGCATCAAAAAGTTAGAAAAGTGAATTGGGGATATGCCGCTAACGAAAGTTTAAATAATCGAGAATTAATCAGCGAAAAATATCAAGGTATAAGACCTGCAGCTGGCTATCCTGCGTGCCCAGATCATACGGAAAAAGAGAAGTTGTGGCAACTTTTAAAAGTAGAAGAAAATACAGGTATTAGCCTAACTGAAAGTTACGCCATGTATCCAACGGCATCTGTTTCGGGATTGTATTTTTCACATCCAGAAAGCAAATATTTCGCAGTTGGAAAAATTAAGGAAGACCAAGTTGCTGATTATGCACTGCGCAAAAACAAGTCTTTTGAAGAGGTGAAAAAATGGCTTGGGCCAAACTTGTTTTAGCTTTATAAAAATAAAATAATCAGGTCTACTATTTCCTAATATTAATACTTAGGATAGATTCATTTGAATGCTGCAAGACCAGCATTGGGGCTGAAAGCTACAATAGCCCCTTATACTTTTTTAACTCATTTTACAAAAAAACAGGCACTTTAGTAACCTAGGTTACCCCTGCTAGTTAATCACAAATAGTGCTGATGACCGTCATATCCTAGCCTCATTTCTGACTCTACTTTTGACCCAATAAAAGTAACAAAAAATGAAAGATTTAGTAATATTAGGAGCAGGAACAGCAGGTACAATGATGGCGAATCACCTGAAAAAAGAACTGCCAGAAGGATGGAAAATTTCCATTGTAGACCAACAAGAAACCCACTATTACCAACCAGGATATTTGTTTTTACCCTTTGACATTTACAAACCAAGTCAAATAAAAAAACCGATAGAAAAATTTATACCAAAAGGGGTAACGCTTATCAAACAAAAAATTGACAGAATTAATAAAGATGAGAACAAAGTTCTGTTACAAAATGGCACTTCTCTTGGTTATGATATTCTAATAATAGCAACCGGAACAGACATTGCTCCACAAGAAGTAGAAGGAATGCTTGGCGACCACCGGCATGAATCTGTATTTGATTTTTACACTTTTGAAGGTGCTAAAAATTTACGTAACAAGCTACGTAAATGGAAAGGCGGTGACTTGGTTGTACACATTACAGAAATGCCTATTAAATGTCCAGTTGCACCTTTAGAGTTTGCGTTTTTAGCAGATGCTTATTTTGAAGAAAAAGGAATGCGCGACAAAGTGAACATAAAGTATGTTACTCCCCTTAGCGGTGCTTTTACTAAACCTACAGCTACCCGTGAACTTACCCATTTACTAACCAAAAAGAACATCGAAATCATCCCCGATTTTGCAATAGAACATGTAGACGGAGAAAATAAAAAAATTGTTGATTACGGCGGAAAAGAAGTAAACTACGATTTGTTGTTGACCATCCCAACTAATATGGGAGACGAGGCAATTGAGCGATCTGGTTTTGGCGACGAACTAAACTACGTGCCAACACATAAAGCCACTTTACAAAGCAAAGTGAAAGACAACATTTTCGCTATTGGTGACGCAACAAATGTTCCCGCATCTAAAGCAGGAAGCGCAGCTCACTTTGAAGCAGAAATATTAACAGGCAATATTTTACGATACATAAAAGGTGAACCACTAAAAGAAGAATTTGATGGTCACGCCAATTGTTTTATTGAAACAGGACACGGAAAAGCGTTATTAATCGACTTTAATTATACCCACGAACCAGTTACAGGAACTTTCCCATTTGCAGGAATAGGTCCATTAAATCTCCTCAAAGAAACCCATACTAACCATTGGGGAAAATTAGCCTTCCGTTGGATATATTGGAATTTATTAATCACAGGCAAACATATTCCTTTCGTATCAGCAACAATGAGCGAAAAAGGAAAAAACTACAATGAAGTGGTTGAAGAAGAACAAGAAGAAGAACTAGTATAAAACACAAAATAAAAAGAATATTATTATGGAAAAAATGTATGCAGCTGTAGCCGTAAACGTAAACGAAGAAGGCTACTTAACCGACTTAAATCAATGGACCAAAGAAATAGCTATTGATATGGCTAAAGAAGAAGGTATAGAACTTGGCCCTAGACATTGGGATGTTTTAAAATATTTACAAGACGAATACAGAAAAGAAAACCCATTATCAATACGAAAAGTAGGTAAAAGCGGAGTAGTAAGTATTAAGGAATTCTACGAACTTTTCCCACAAGGTCCACTGAAAATTTCAAGCAAACTAGCGGGAATACCTAAACCAGCCAGTTGTATTTAGTTACACAAACACATTAAAAAACAGAATAATGGAAAACGACGTAAATAAACCCGTAAAAAAGATGATGCTCATTCTATCTAAAGCTACTTTAGATAATGTATATGCAGCATTTATATTAGCCAATGGTGCAAGAATGGAAGGTATAGAATCTGAAATATTCTTTACTTTCTTTGGACTTAAAAGCGATAAATAGAAAAAAACTTGATCATTTACACGTAGCTACCGTTGGAAATCCGGCTATGCATATGCCTACTATGTTAGGAGGTTTACCCGGTATGGAAGCGCTGGCAACTAAAATGATGAAAGCAGAAATGGAAAAATTAGACATTCCACCTGTTGGCGAATTCCTCGAAATTTTATCAGCTTCAGGAACTAGACTTTGGGCATGTAAATTAGCTATGGATATGTTCCATTTAGAAAAATCAGATCTAATTGATGAGGTAGAAGCCGTAATTACAGTTGGCGATTTCTATGATAGAGCTAAAGGAGACGGAACGCATCTTCTTTTCATCTAACAAGATCTTAGCTTTCTGCGTATGTAAAATGGTTTAAGTACCCAAAAAACTGTGAGAAAGTGTAAACTCTGGGCCCAGCAATCTTGGTAATAAACCAATTGTCTGGGCCTTTCTATTCGTTCATATTTCATGTTGCAAAAATGCTAACATTCGCGACTCACTATCTACTTCATCTAATTTCAGCACCAAAGAAAAACTAAATTTCATAATCCTTCTTTTGTATTACTTGAATACATCGAAGGTTTCAATCAATTCGAACATTCTTTTTCATAAAAAAACAATAAGAACTGCATCTTTGTCCTCTTTACAATGAATATTGGAATAGTATGTTATCCCACCTTTGGAGGTAGCGGTGTTGTAGCAACCGAATTAGGCAAAGCGTTAGCAGACAAAGGACATCAAGTTCACTTTATCTCCTACGACCAACCGGTTCGTTTAGAGGCATTTACCGAAAATTTATATTACCACGAAGTTTCATTTAATAACTATCCGCTTTTCAAATTCCCTCCTTATGAAACTGCTTTAACCAGTAAGATAGTGGATATTGTAAAAGCGCATAACATTAGCGTATTGCACGTCCATTATGCTATTCCGCATGCAGCTGCTGCAGTTATGGCTAAATACATTCTAAAACGAGAAGGTATTAAATTAAAAATAGTCACTACACTGCACGGTACAGATATAACCTTGGTAGGAAAAGACAAGTCATTTGAGCCTGTAGTTAGTTATTCACTGCACGAAAGTGATGTAGTGACTGCCGTTTCAGAAAGCCTTAAGAAGGACACTTATTCTTATTTTAATTATGACGAACCTATAGAAGTGGTACCCAACTTCATTGATTTTAACCGATTCAATAAGCTACCAAAGGACCACTTTAAGCAAATGATTGCACCAAATGGCGAGCGTATAATTGTGCATACGTCCAACTTTAGAAAAGTAAAGCGTGTGCCTGACGTACTAAATATATTTCGTAAAATAAGACCGGCGTTACCTGCAAAACTCATACTTATAGGTGACGGCCCTGAACGTGCTGCTGTAGAAGAGGAGTGTAGAAATTGCAATTTTTGTAACGATATAACTTTCCTAGGCAAGCAAGAAGCTGTAGAAGAAATTTTGTCCATAGCCGATTTATTTATTTTACCATCTGAGACGGAGAGTTTCGGACTGTCGGCACTTGAAGCTATGGCATGTGAAGTTCCTGTAATTAGCACCAATACTGGTGGACTGCCAGAAGTAAATATAAACGGAGTGACTGGGTTTA
>JBEAPG010000034.1:0-9989 GCA_041164545.1 Bacteroidota bacterium | reverse complement strand
CATAAACACAACCCATTTCTTGCAATTTTTCCTTAAAAGGTGATGCACCTACACTAATCACTCTCGCTACCTCTCCGATATGTAATTCTGTTAATTTCAACTAAGCAGCAGCAAAGATGTATTTTTATTTGGATTAGTTAAAGATAGAGTAGCTATAATCATTACCATTTCAGTAGTTCAGTTAGTTTTTGTTCCAATCTAGATTTGCCAAGAAACTGCTGTTCCAAATTGGCACTAAAAGGTATTGGTGTGTCTAAACTCGCCACGCGCATCACTGGTGCATCCAAATTTGTGAAGCAGTGTTCACCAATCCATGCCGCAATTTCCCCACCTATTCCTCCTTCTAGCGTATCTTCGTGTACAATTAAAATCTTACCTGTTTTTTCTACTAGGTTTTCGACTGCCAGTTTATCCCAAGGTTGCAACGTACGCAAGTCCAATATCTCCGCAGATATTTCCATTTGATTAACAATCTCCTCGCACCATTTTACAGCCCAACCATAAGCTATAATGCCCACTTCATTTCCTTCTTTTACAGTTCTCGCTTTACCAATTTCTGCAGTATAATACCCTTCAGGTACCATACCAATTTCATTTCGGTATAAATATTTGTGCTCGAAGAACAAAACAGGATTAGGATCCTCAAAACTGGCCAAAAGTAATCCCTTCGCATCTTCAGGACTACTCGGATATACCACTTTGAGTCCTGGAGTGTGAAAAAACCAGGCTTCTGTACTTTGACTATGAAACGGTCCGGCCGCAGAACCTCCCCCCGTTGGCATACGAATTACTACGTCAGCATTTTGACCCCATCGATAATAGGTCTTAGCGAGGTTATTTATTACTTGATTGAATCCACAACTTACGAAATCAGCAAACTGCATTTCTACCATTGCCTTTTTCCCGGCTATACTTAAACCAAGTGCAGCTCCCAAAGGTGCTGCTTCACTAATAGGTGTATTGCGCACCCTACCTTTTCCAAATTTAGAAACAAAACCATCCGTAATTTTAAACACACCTCCATATTCCGCAATATCTTGTCCCATTAGAATAAGCTCTTTATGCCGATCCATAGCCAACTCTAGACCTTCTTTTATAGCATCAATAAATCTCATCTCCTTTGTTGAAGGATTCGGTTCTATGTTATTGATTTTGTACAGTTTATAAACATCATCAACTTCTTCCTTTACAGATAATTCTCGCTTATATGTTTTACTAAGTATTTTAACTCCTTCGTCTATTTCTTTAAATATTTCCTTGTGGATATGATTGATGTCTTCTTCTGATATAATTTGACTTGACAGTAAAAAAGATCTATAATTCTCAATGGGATCTTTTTCGCTCCATTCTGCCAGCAATTCTTGAGGAACATACTTGGTCCCACTTGCTTCCTCATGACCTCTCATTCTAAACGTAGTACATTCTAAAATAAAAGGCTTTGGGTTTCGTCTCATTTGGCGCGCTATTTTCTGTACCTCTGTGTATACCTCAAGTACATTGTTCCCATCTATTGTTTTACTTTCAATACCATACCCTATACCTTTCTCTGACAAATAGTTACATCTAAACTGATCATTGCTTGGGGTAGACAAACCATATCCGTTGTTTTCTATTAAAAACAATACTGGTAAATCCCAGACTGCCGCTAAATTAACTGCTTCGTGAAACTCGCCTTCACTTGTTCCACCATCGCCAGAAAACGCTACTGATATCTTTGATTTTTCATCAAGCTTGTTTGCTAAAGCAACACCATCCGCAACGCTAAGCATTGCTCCTAAATGACTTATCATACCCGCAATGTGGTACTCATTTGTTCCAAAATGAAAAGATCGATCTCTACCTTTTGTAAAACCTTGATCGTTTCCTTGCCACTGGTGCAAAAGCTTTTTAAATGGAATACCCCGAGTAGTAAAAACACCCAAATTTCGATGCAAAGGCATAATGTATTCATCGTTTTCTAAGGCTAAAGTTGCTCCCACCGAAATGGCTTCCTGACCTATTCCACTAAACCATTTACTTACCTGACCTTGCCTTAACAGCTTGAGCATTTTTTCTTCGATAAGCCTTGGTTTTACCAATGCAGCATATATCCGCATATGTGTTGGTTTATCGTAAGAATAATGATCAAATTTCATTTAGTTAGCACGAAATAAACACTATTCTACTCTACATTAATGGAATGTTTAAAATTTTTAAGATGTTAGGCTATATCAATTTCATAAGACTAAAATCCCGACTAAGTTTACCTTTGTGCCGTGCTTCTGTTGCTAGATAACTATGATTCATTCACGTATAACTTATATGACTATTTCGTGCAATGTGGAGCAAACGTTGAAGTTGTTAGAAATGACAAACTAGACTTATCTATTGTTAATCAACGATATAGCGGAATAATCATTTCCCCGGGGCCTGGAAATCCTTCCAGCGCCGGTTGCACAATGGAAGTGCTCAAATTATTTCATCAGTCCAAACCTATTTTCGGTGTTTGCTTAGGTATGCAAGCAATCGGAGAATTTTTTGGAGCCCAATTGGTTAAGTCAAAATATCCGATGCACGGAAAGCTGTCACAAATCACAATTGAACACAGTCATCCATTATTTAAGAATTTAAAATCGCCAATAGCGGTTTGTAGATATCATTCTCTCGTAATTCAAAATCTTGAAAATACAGAATTAATTCCGCTGTCATATTCTGAAGACCGCGAACTTATGTCCTTAGCGCACAGAGAATTGCCCATTTGCGGAGTCCAATTTCATCCAGAAGCAATTTTAACGCAACACGGACTTCAATTAATAAGAAATTGGTTAACTTCGTTGTCGTTGGAAGGCAATAAACTCAAGAACTATTAAGTTACTCCAATAGAATGATAGCTTTAGACTACATATCAAATCTAGCTCCGGCAGAACAAAATGCATCTGTTTCTGATTGTATCAACTTAATGATGAACAATTTATGTTTTGAATTGCCGGTGACTAAAGATGGAAAGTTATACGGAACTGTTGATTTAGATGAGTGCATACATACAGAAGATTTAACGATAGAAAACATTACTGATAGTGGATATGCTAGTGTTCATTTCAACACCCACTTGTTTGATGTCCTTCGCGTTTTTAACGAGTCGAAAGCGAATGTAGTATGTGTTTTAGGACACGAATTTGAATGGGTTGGTATGCTTACCAAAACCAATGTAATCGAAGCTATAGCACATTCTTTAACTATTGATCAAGTAGGCGCCGTTCTCATTGTAGAAATGGCTTCTCATCAATACTCCTCTAGTGAAATTTGCAGAATAATAGAAAGTGAAGGCGCTCAGTTATTAGGGCTATGGATAACCAATGAAAAAAATAGCAGCCGAATAAGAGCAAGTTTAAAACTAAACATTCAGCACGCGGAAAGGGTAATACTTAGCTTGCAAAGATTTAACTACGAAGTGATTGCTACTTTTGGTGATGATGATTACAAAGAAAACGTTGAGAGACGGTTTCAATCTCTTTTAAAATACCTTGACATTTAACAACTTAGCTGCATTTTTGTTAGTATTCATCTTGCAGTGCTCTTCAGCATTTGCACAGAATATTGACATAAAGAACATATCTATATCAGGAAATAAACGAACCAAAGATTTTGTAATTCTTCGCGAGTTACTTTTCTCTAAAGAGAGCAAAATTCCAATTGATTCATTTGACCTTGTATTAAGTATGTCTAAAAATCGTGTCATGAATTTGAATCTATTTAATTCGGTTGAAATAGATACAATACCGTCTGATACTGGATGTAACATACACATCACACTGGTTGAAAAATGGTATAATTGGCCGATACCCTTTATTGAATTTAGCGACAGAAATTTTAATGTTTGGAAGGACTTAAGCTTTGATCCTGAGCGCACTAACTATGGTTTATACTTATTCAACTATAATGTTTTTGGTAGAAACCATACGATTAAAACATCTTTAGTATATGGTTACAACAAAACGTACGGACTAGAATACCGAATACCATTCTTATCCAAAAACTCCAATTTAGGTTTGAGCAGTAAATTAAAATACACATCACAATCGGAGATGTGGCTCGAAACAAAAAATGACAAACTACAATTTTACAAAAATGGCAGATCTAATCTTATAGACAAAACCATAGGCGAGCTGAAACTTAGTAAGCGAATAAAACCGTATACAATGGTATTCGCTGAAGCCAATGTAACGCATATTAAGTTAGATTCATCTTTGATTAACATTGCTAGCCACTACCTATTGAATAATGTGCTTGAGAGAACATCTCTAGAGATGGGGCTTTCGATCGCAACAGATACCAGAAATAATATCTATTTACCGACGTCAGGAAACTTTTTGTCGGCTAATACTAAATTTCAATATTTCACAGGTTCATTACCAATTTATAATATATACACAACAGCTAAAATACAGCAATTCAAACAGTTAAAGACGAGGTGGTATTCTGCACTTTCGCTATTTGGCGACTTAAATTCAAGCTACACATTGCCCTATGAAAATACCAGGCGTTTTGGTTACAGTAATTTGGTGCGCGGTTTTGAAGCATATGTGGTAGAAGGAAGAGCCAGCGCTCTTGCAAATGCCGCATTGCGATTTGAAATTGTAGAACAAAAAAAGGTAAATCTCCCATTCATCCATATTAAGAATTATAACTTTTTACCGTTAGTTTCATATTTAGAATTATTTGTAGATGCCGGAAGTGTTTCAAACAGTAATTCGTTAATTTACAACAACTTAACAAACAAACTCCTATATTCAACTGGGCTCAGTCTTCAAACGATTTTTTACAACGATAGGATCCTTAGATTAGAATATAGTTTGAACAGTTTAAAAGAGAGTGGTTTCTTTGTACACTTCAATAAAGCAATATAAATTATGAGAATTGCTATATATGGCCGACCAATTAAGATTAAGGATTTTAAGCAGTACTTCATAAGTTTTACTCAAAAGCTTGTTGATCAGGGAATTAAATTCGAAATTGTTTCATCATACCAAGCATTTTTAAGTCGAGAATACAAACTTGAGTATACAGTGTGCATCGATGATTTAACCCCAAATAATTATAAGTGCCTGATCAGTTTAGGAGGAGATGGTACCATTCTTGATACACTAAGTCTAATAAAATCGAGTGAACTTCCAGTAATGGGCATAAACTTGGGCCGACTTGGGTTTTTAGCAAACATTAAAATGGAGGAAATTGAAACCGCAGTACTTTCAATAAAAAATGGCAATTACTCTATTGAGAAAAGAGTTTTGCTTGAAGTAGTTTCTGATGTCCCAACGTTGCAAAGTTTCCCTTTTGCCTTGAATGATTTTGTGGTACAAAAAAGAGACACCTCTGCTATGATTACCGTAAAAGCCTACCTAAATGGAGATTTCCTTAACAACTATTGGAGTGACGGGTTGATTGTTTCTACACCAACTGGTTCATCTGGATATAGCCTAAGTTGCGGCGGACCTCTTATATTTCCTGGCTCCCAGGCCTTTGTTATTACTCCAATTGCAGCTCACAACTTAACAGTGAGACCTGCTGTAATTCCAGACACCAATTGTTTGGATATTGAAATAAAAGGAAGAGGAAAGCGCGTACTGGTATCACTAGATGCGCGTAGTTTTAAAGTGCCTACAAATTCTAAAATTAGAATAAAAAAGGCCAGCTTTACTTTTAATATGATACGCCTGAGCGGAAATAATTATATGGACACACTCCGCAATAAACTATTGTGGGGCACCGACAAGCGAGACGAAATCTAGCTCTTCTTAGTAAACTTGGTCAATATTACGATTTGTTGGCCATCCACCTTACCTTCTATATAATCTGGATTTTCTAAGTCTAACCTTATGTTTCGAACTGCTGTACCTCGTTTAGCGTTAATACTCGTTCCTTTTACATCTAAATCTTTAATCAAGGTAACAGTATCTCCCGCATTTAGTTGAACCCCATTGGAGTCAAGGTGAATTATTTCATTAGACACCTCATTTACAAATCCAGTTTTTGCCCAGCTCTGCTCCTCTTCTTCCATGTACATCATATCCAACAAATCAGCTGGCCAGCCTTCTGCTTTCAATTGGTTTAACATTCGCCAAGCAACAACTTTGACAGCAGGAACAGCACTCCACATACTATCATTCAAACATCTCCAATGATTGGGATCTATTTTTTCTGGATTCTCAAGCTGATCAAAACACGTTTCACAAATGAAAATATGATTATCTGAGGTTGCTGTCTCAAAAGGAGAGACACCAAATACACTTAGACCATTTTTTGAACTACACAATTCACAGCTATTATCACTTCTATCTCTTAAATCTTGTTCCATTATTTCTTTTTCAACATATCTAAGGCCACATCCACAATCATATCTTCTTGACCACCAACCATTTTACGCTCGCCTAGTTCGTTCAAAATATCTCTAGTGTCTAGGCCATATTTTTGAGCAGCTCGTTCACTATGCAATAAAAAACTGGAGTACACACCAGCATATCCAAGGCTTAGCGTCTCGCGGTCAACTCGAACAGGTCGAGTCTGCAACGGTCTTATTACATCATCGGCCAAATCCATAAGTTTAAACAAATCAGAATTATGATTGGTCTCCATTTTATTTAAAACGGCAATCAAAACTTCAAGAGGGCAATTGCCTGCTCCAGCGCCCATTCCTGCAAGTGAAGCATCTAAACGAGTAGCACCATGCTGCATAGCAACAACAGTATTCGCCACACCCAATCCTAGATTGTGGTGACAATGAATACCTATTTCCGTTTTGTCATCTAGCACATCTTTAAATGCCACCATTCTATCCCTAACATCATCCATCAATAAAGCACCGGCACTATCTGTAACATATATACAATCAGCACCATAACTCTCCATCAATTTCGCTTGCTCCGCAAGCTTCTTGGGTTCGTTCATATGAGCCATCATTAAAAAACCACCTACATCCATTCCCAGATTTTTTGCTGCTTCAATGTGTTGCTGACTTATATCTGCCTCGGTACAATGCGTTGCAATTCTAACACTACGTACACCAAGGCTGTGCGCTTTTTTGAGATCATGAATAGTCCCAATTCCCGGTAAAAGCAAGGTCGTGAGAACTGCATTATTCAAGCTTTCTGCCACACCTTCTAGCCAATCCCAATCCGTATGTGCCCCAAATCCATAATTAAAACTACCACCAGCTAAACCATCCCCGTGAGCAATTTCAATAGCATCTACACCCGCATCGTCTAGAGCTATTGCAATATCCTTAAGTTGCTGTTTATCGTATTGATGTCGAATGGCATGCATACCATCTCTTAGGGTAACATCTTGTATGTATAGTTTTTTCATAATCTAATTTGAAACGTTTGTTTGAACTAATTTTTCACCTACTGCCAATGCCGCACTGGTCATAATATCTAGATTTCCTGCGTAAGCGGGTAGATAATGCCCTGCTCCGATCACTTGAAGTAATATGGTTGTTTTTAAGCCACTTACCTTACCAATTCCTTCTATGAAAACAGGATTGTCTTCAGGAATATCATCAAACTGAACCTCTTGATGCAACTCATATCCCGGCACATATCCTTGTACCGTTTTCACCATATCATGTATACTTTTTCGAATCTCTTCTCTATCTCCTTGATCACTAAGGGTGAAAACAGTATCTCGCATCACTAAAGGTGGTTCTGCTGGATTTAAAATTATAACGGCCTTCCCACGTGTTGCGCCACCTACTTTTTCAATGGCCTCAGATGTAGTTTCGGTGAATTCATCAATATTCGCACGTGTACCTGGGCCAGCTGATTTGCTAGATATAGAAGCAACTATTTCTCCGTAATGTACCTTTGCCACTCTGTTTACTGCGGCAACCATTGGAATAGTTGCTTGCCCACCGCACGTAACCATATTTACATTCACTTCGTTTTGATTGAATTCCATATTAACTGCTGGAACTACAAAAGGACCAATGGCCGCAGGTGTTAAATCTACTACCTTCTTATTCTTAAAATCTTTTATCTTACCAAAATTGTACAAATGGGCTTTGGCAGAAGTAGCATCAAAAACCACTTTAATATCTTTCCATTCTTCCATTTCCAGTAGCCCATCCACTCCTAAATGGGTCGTAGCAACACCCATTCTTTGTGCTCGTGCTAGTCCATCCGAATTAGGGTCAATTCCCACCATTACGCTCATTTCAAGCACTTTTGATGTACGTAATATCTTTATCATCAAATCAGTGCCAATATTACCACTGCCTATTATTGCTGCCTTTTTTTTCATTATTTACTTATTTGAAGTGATACTTCGCCCAATCCTTCAATTTGTGCTCTAAAATGATCTCCTTCTTGTATCGGAACCATAGGTCCTAATGCCCCAGAAAGTAGAATTTCACCAGCTTGCAATGGAGAATTATTTTTAGCCATAACTTGTGCTAACCATAGTGCTGCATTTAGCGGATTATCCATACATGCTTTACCCGAACCTTCAGAAGCTAACTCTCCATTTCGGTACAACTCCATTTTGCAATTCACCAAATCAAAAGCATCTAACTTTACCCTATTTTGACCTAGGATAAAGTGGCTTGCACTCGCATTATCTGCAACCGTATCTGTAATTTTAATGTTCCAATTCTCTACTCTGCTTCCAACTATTTCTATAGATGCCACTGCATAATCTATTGCGTCAATTAGCATTTCCATTGTTATTTCCTTCGCATCAAGCGATTTGGACATTACAAAAGCAATTTCAGCTTCCGCTTTTGGCTGCATCAACAGATCAAAAGGCAGTATTTCCCCCTCTTTGACCTCAGTTTTATCAAATAAAATGCCGTAATCAGGTTGGTCTACACCCAATTGTTTCTGAACCGCAAATGACGTTAGTCCTATCTTTTTTCCTACTACTACATCTCCTGCTGCAATTCTTCTGTTTATATTAATCAGTTGTACAGAGTAAGCTGCATCAATGTCTTCATCACCAATAATTTCCCTTATTGGTGCAATTACATTTTTTGTTTTAGTCGCTTGCCACAGTAAGTCGGCAGCATCTTGAATTCTATCCATTGGTTTGAAATAAAAATGGCTGAAAAAGAATTTTCTCAGCCATTTCAAATTTAACTATTTATTGCTAAGTAATTATAGGGTTCCTCTAATTTCCTGCTCTCGCTCTATTGCTTCAAACAAAGCCTTAAAATTTCCTTTGCCAAAAGAAGTCGCCCCCTTTCTTTGAATTATTTCAAAAAACAAGGTTGGTCTTGGTTCTACAGGTTTGGTAAATATTTGCAATAAATAACCTTCATCATCTCTATCTACCAATATGCCTAAATCACGAAGTGGTGCAATATCCTCATCTATTTTTCCTACGCGATCTAAAACTACATCGTAATATGTATCTGGGACACGCAGAAAATCAACTCCCCTTGATCGCAGCGCTGTAACAGTCTCTATAATATTATCTGTCGCCACTGCAATATGTTGAATACCTGCACCTTCATAGAAATCAAGGTATTCCTCAATTTGTGATTTCTTTTTGCCTTCAGCAGGTTCGTTTATCGGAAATTTAATTCTTCCATTTCCATTACTCATCACCTTACTCATAAGTGCGGTGTAATCTGTAGAAATGTCTTTATCGTCAAATGAAATAATTTGTGCAAATCCTAAAATGTCTTTGTAGTAATTTACCCAGGTATTCATTTCGCCAAGTTCCACGTTACCAACCATATGATCGATATACATCAAACCTATAGAGCTTGGATTATAATCCGATTTCCAAGCTTTGTAGCCAGGTAAGAAAGCTCCATTGTAATCATTTCGTTCTATGAACATATGAATGGTTTCTCCGTAGGTGTAGATCCCAGATCTCACTATTTTACCTGTAGCATCTTCTTCCGTTACTGGTTCTAAATATGATTTTGCACCTCTCTTTATTGCTTCGCTATATGCATTTGCAGCATCTGGCACCCAAAGTGCTACCACTTTTACACCATCACCATGCTTCTC